>NZ_LTAB01000031.1:0-49554 GCF_001580035.1 Sphingobium sp. 22B
GATCAAAACCAGTCGGCCGACTAAATCCCCGGGATGAAGGGGTCCTTTTTGCACGCCGATCACCCCACGAAGGGGGTGCCTATTGCACGCTGATCCTCAGATCCAAGGGGAGAGTCGGTGAGCCACAAGCGTGAACCGTGCAAAAGCCGCAATTTCCCAACCCGGTGAGCGCACCGTCGGAGCCGACATACCTTCGACCGAGATCCACGGGCTACTACGTCACTGTCCCCACCCCATCTAACGAAAATAGTGGGGCCTCACCCTAGAGGTATCGCCGGTCTGTAGGAAATTTCACGCAGCCCTTGCTCTGTCGTCGGCTTATTTCTGCACGGAGCGATGTGCAAAGGTCGACCCTTCCTTGCCGCTCAAGTGCCAAATTTCGCTCGCCGGTAGCGGACATCTCATTGCCGCGCTCAGGCCGGTCATCATGTCCGCTTTGTTGGACGATCCGGAACGTCTCCTTCGGAGCGCGGAGAAGCGACATCTGCCGTTCCAGCTGATCGACGCCGAACGTCAGCATCCGCGCCCGAGCGGGTATGAGCGCCCTAGATCCTGGCACCCGAAGCAGACTTTGGGCGGAAACCTTGTCAAGGTTGGGTGGAGGGTTCGATCCCTCGCCCGAAGATTTTACAAAAATTCAGTTTGTTATAGCATCCTAGTGGGTGATTTTTATCACGCGATTTTGCGAGAAGGGGCGCGTAATCAGCGCAGAGCTTAATTTCGGCTGTCCTGGCGTGCAATCGGGAGCCTCCGCTTCGGGGTGGTGATGAATCTGGAGGGAAGCCCTGACGGTCAGCGATCTTCGACGCATCCCGGCACCGTTTTCCTTGCCGAAGGTGTAGCCGCCGGCAGCCAGCGCAACGGGTTTCAGAATGCAAGCCACTGTTGCAACGTGTCTTTTCTGAATTGTATTTGGCTGGTCGCACTGGCCAGCATTTACTTCAAGGGTTAATGCCTTCTCAATTGCAGGAGGGAGCAATGGCGCGGATTCGCCACATCGGAATCAGAAATTTTCGCTGCATCCAGAAGCTGGATTGGTTTCCCAGCGCCGGGATCAATTGCCTGATCGGCCCGGGCGACGGAGGCAAATCCTCTGTCCTAGACGCGATCGACCTGTGTCTCGGAGCGCGTCGGAGTGCGCCGTTCACCGACGCCGATTTCCACGCCCTCAACGTGACAGCGCCAATTTCGATCAGCATCACGATCGGCGACCTATCCGATGCCCTGAAGAGCATCGACACATACGGCGCCTATGTTCGTAGCTTCGATCCTGCAAACGGGATCATCGACGATGAACCCGAAGCCGGGAAGGAAACGGTCCTGACGATCAAGCTGTCGGTCGGCAGTGATCTCGATCCCGTCTGGACGCTCGTGTCCGATCGCGCCCACGCGCAAGGCCTCTCGCGGAATCTGACCTGGGGCGACCGCATGCGCTTGTCGCCCACCCGGATCGGCGCGCTCGCGGAAAGCAACTTGGCCTGGCGGCGCGGTTCGGTACTCAACCGCCTCACCGACGAAAAGGCCGATACGTCAGCGGCCCTCGCTAGTGCTGCGCGAGACGCCCGCAAGGCCTTTGGCGATCTAGCCGATGCCCAGCTTGGCGAGACGCTGAAGATCGTCGCCGATACCGCCCGAGAACTCGGCATTCCCGCCGGCGAAAAGTTGAAGGCGATGCTCGATGCCCATTCCGTGTCCTTTAGCGGCGGTACTGTCGCCCTCCACGGTGACGATGGCATACCGCTGCGCGCGCTCGGTGTAGGATCAACACGCCTACTGGTAGCTGGGCTTCAGCGCAGGGCGGCCCAAGAGTCGAGCGTACTCCTGATCGACGAGCTCGAGCATGGCCTGGAGCCCCACCGGATCATCCGCCTTCTGGGGTCGATCGGCGCGAAGGAAAACCCGCCGCCCATCCAAGCCTTCCTGACGACGCATTCTCCCGTAGCGCTACGCGAGCTGCGAGGCGACCAGCTGTGGGTCTTGCGCAAGCTCGCAGCCGGCCACAAGCTGGATCTGGTCGGCGCCGGCGACCAGATCCAGGGGACAATCCGCGTGCATCCGGAAGCTTTTCTCTCGCATTCGGTGCTCGTCTGCGAAGGCGCCAGCGAGGTTGGGCTGATGCGCGGATTGGATCTGTGCTTTGCAGCGCAGGGCGCTACCTCGCTCAATGCCCGCGGCGTAGCATTGGTCGATGCCGGGGGCGTCAACAAGATCTATGGCCGCGCCAACGTCCTGCTTAACCTTGGCTTCCGTATCGCGACACTGCGCGACGACGACGTTCAGCCCGATGTCGGCGAGGAAGCGCTGTTTACGTTTCAGAACGGGCGGCTCTTCAAATGGGCGGCTGGGCAAGCGCTCGAACAGGCGATCTTCCTGGGTGTGAGCGATACCGCCGTCCATCAACTCCTCGAGCGCGCGGTCGAACTCCACGGCGAAGGATTGATCGATGAACATATCCGCGCCGCATCGCAGAACGCGCTTGCCCTCGCGGTTTGCCGAGGACCGGTCACGCCGTGGAGCCGCCAGACCCTAGCCACTGCGGCAAAGGGGAAAAAGAACGCTTGGTTCAAGACAGTAAGCTGGATGGAGGATGCCGCCCGCGACATCATCGGTCCCGACTTCCAGAACATGAGCGCCGACTTCCGCGGCAACATCGCGGCCTTGTTCGATTGGTGCCATGGTGTCTGACATCGACCTCCTTGCAATCGATCGCGGCACGGTCACCGCGCCCGCTGGTTGCGGCAAGACCCATCTTATCGCGCAGGCCCTGACCCGGCATGTCGGCGCTAAACCCATTCTTGTCCTCACCCATACGAATGCAGGGGTCGCTGCTCTGCGGGCCCGCCTCGACAAAGCTGGCGTTGTCCCCTCACACTATCGCCTGGCGACCATCGATGGCTGGTGCATGCGGCTCCTGACGCTGTTCCCCAAGCGGGGCGGACACGACCCGGCCATTCTCACGATTGCAAACCCAAGATTACATTATCCGGCAATCAGGCAGGCGGCGGGGACCTTGCTGCGCGATGGGCATATCAACGACGTGCTGGCAGCCACCTACGATCGCATGATCGTCGACGAGTATCAGGATTGCTCCGAGGTCCAGCACGCGATCGTCTACTATGCAGCGCAAAGCCTGCGCACCTGCGTCCTGGGCGATCCCATGCAGGCGATCTTCGGTTTTCAGGGCAATGCTCTCGCCAACTGGGAACAACAGGTCTGCGCGCATTTTCCCATCGCAGCTGAGCTCACCGCCCCCTGGCGCTGGATGTATGCAGGCGAGGCAACCTTCGGACGCTACCTCCTCGATGTACGCCATGCCCTGATCGCCGGGCACGGAGTCGATCTCTCTGCGGCGCCCGCCAATGTGTCCTGGGTTCACCTCGATGGGAGCGAGGACCACCAGCGCCGCCTAAGGGCGGGTGCCGTAGCCGCAGCAGATGGAGAGAAGGTTCTTATTATCGCTGATTCCCGAAACCCTGCCGGCCAAAGACAATTTGCCAGTCAGATCCACGGTGCTGTCACGGTAGAGAATGTCGACATGCGCGATCTCATTACATTTGGGGATGGCCTCGACTTTACATCCGCGGGTTTGCTGCAGCATCTTATATCATTTGCGGGATCGGTCATGACCAATACCGGCGGTACCAACCTGCTGAACCGGGTCGTCACCCTGCGCGCGGGACGCGAGCGGCAGCCAGCTTCAGCTGTCGAATCGGCAGCCATTAGATTAGCTGAAACGCCGTGCTATCGAACGGCGGCAGACCTGCTCGTTGAAATTGGGCGGGAACAGGGGGTCCGCACCCACCGCCCCGCGATCCTGCGCGGCGCCCTGCGCCTGCTCAAGAATTGCGGCGACAACCCCGGCCTCTCGCCCGCCGCTGCAGCCATTCAGGAACGTGAGCGATCGCGCTTGATCGGCAGGCCGCTCGCAAAACGCACCGTCGGCAGCACTCTGCTGCTCAAAGGGCTGGAGGCGGACACCGCAGTCATCCTCGATCCCGGCGAAATGGATCGACGACACCTCTATGTCGCGATGACGCGCGGCGCGAAAAGGCTCATAGTCTGCTCGCGGACCGCGCGGCTGACGCCCGGGTGAGACCTGCCGACCGAAGGAATATCATTGCGCCCGCTTAAATCTGCGCGTGAAACTGGAGGACGAGGTTGAGCCACATCGGCGATCTGATCGAGGACAACACCAATTTCCGGGTGGATCGCAGGGACGGCAGAGCGTCTTTTCGGCCCGTGAGAGATTCCGACGCCGACATTGATCGGTTTCAATCTGTCGTGCTGTCATCCCGCGCCAACCAAGGCGACGGCTACGTGATAGAAATCGAGGAGAAAATGAGCGATCTTGGCGAATCTGATTGATCTCGTGATGGTAACGCTTGATCGGGCGCGATCGGCGAGGCAGTTTCTTGCTAGAGGGGCAATGATTATCAACCAGTTTCAGTTCACGAGCGCGCAGCGACGGGCCGTTCTTCATTTTGAAGCGAGCGCGGGCGCCTCCCAATGATCAATACGCTTGCCCTCAATTTGATCGCTACCGTCATGGCTTGGGATAATGAGCGCGCGACCAGGGAATATGCCTGGTTGCGCCTGATGTCCTCGATGAAGTATGACGGCTATTCCGATTTCCGCGCAGGCGTACGGTTTCTGGAGAGCCTAGTTTCATGGCTGCGCCACTTCGACCCGGCGGACCGCGAGACAGCTTACGCCCTGGTTCGGCGGCGCCTAGTCTATATCTCGACCGCCGAGATGCAGCGCGTGATCGAGACCTTCATCCCCGAGGTGGTGACGCCCTATCTGCGCAAGGCAGTCGCCAACACAATGGGCATCAAGCCCTACGAGGTCTGGGCGACGAAGGAGGGCGCGAACGCATTCTCCGATCGACTGCGTCGCTGTCTCTTTGTCGGGCTGAGCGACGGAAGCCGTATCGACGTCCTGCGACGCGCCAACTCCGGGCGCTTGTCCCAGGAACAGGTCGTGCCGATGATGAACGTCGATGATGAAAAATGGCGGGGCCTTGGCAAAGACCTGAAGGACGACCTTAAGTCCGCGGACGCCCGCTTCGACGATGTCTATCTGATCGACGACTTCACCGCCTCGGGCACCACCTTCATACGCTTTCCCGAAGGCGGGGAAGCGAAGGGAAAACTCGCCAAGTTCGAAAAGATCGTCGCAAACGCGCGAGCCCAACTCAAGAACGACTTCCCGCTGGCAGACGGCTATACACTGCATATCCATCACTATATATCCACCGCCCAGGCGAGAGAGGCGCTCGAAGGCCGGATCGCCGAGGCAGCGATCAAACTTTCCAGTCGCAGCTATGGGACAGCGTTCATAACGGAGGGTCTGAGGCTACCGGGCGATCTGCGCATCGGCGCTGCAGATGCCGCGACCGGCACAATGCTCGCTGCCAACTCAAGCGACACATCCTATCTCGGGCTGTGCGATACCTACTACGATGATGAGCTCTTCATGCGGCTCGAGAAACACTGCAGGGAGGCCGGGCAGACCGACATGAAGTACGGATATGCGAACTGCGCGCTCCCCCTGGTCCTCGAGCACAACACTCCCAACAATTCGATATCCATCCTCTGGGCCGACACCGAGGGAACGCAGGGCCCGCCCATGCGGCCCTTGTTCCTGCGCCGCGATCGCCACGGATAAGCAGAATGGCAAACCCCTTCCTCCGCCGGGCAACCGAGTATGTCCGAGACGACGCATCGTTCCTGTCAATCGTCAGCCCGTCGCCGCTCACGACGTTCCTCGCCAAGAACAAGCATAAGGACGATATGTTCGAGGTGCCGGTTCGCATCATCGGCTCGCCCGGAAGCGGCAAGACTATGCTTGCGACGCTCGCCGAGTTCAGGATGGTCGAGGCGATCCTCAAGGACAGAACGAACGCCACCAATCGTACCCTGGCTGCCGCTCTCGCCGAGGCTGGCTTCCTCCAGAATGCCATCCCCCATATCGCCGCCGTGCGCGTACCGATGGAATCCGAGTATCGCGAGTTCTGGGAACTGCCGTACGAGAACGCCGTAAAGACCAAGCTCGCCTTCTGGCTAGTCCAGGCCCGCGCGATGCTCGGCCTCATCCGGAACCTCACGGCCAACCGAACCCGAGACCTCGATGGTATAACCTTCGTGCCGCGGGCTTCGTACGAGGCTCATCTTGAGCAAATCGGCGGCTTAACTGCCCAGGGCGTCCGCGACCGCGCCCTCGCCGTCCAGCGGGCGATCTACTCGATCGGCGCTGGCCTGCGGCCACCGAAGCTCAGCGATCTGCCAGAGGATGCAACAGCCCCCTACGCGCCGTTCGACGCCATTCAACGGATCAGAATCGAATGGGACGGCGAGCCCATCGAAGTGACGCCGCTGGTGATGCTGGACGACGTTCACGCGCTTCATCACGATCAGCTTGAGGAGATGTTCGAGACTTTGTCGCATCGCGAGATGAAGTTCGGCAGATGGATGATGATGCGCCTCGACGCCCTGAGTCCCGGCGCGGTGCTCCGCTCTCCCGGCGCGCAGCCATCCCACGGGCGCTCGCAGGGCCGCGATTTCGTCGACATCCGCATGCAGGTGGTCGAAGACGGCAAGAAGGATGCCGCTCGGCGGCAGTTCCGAACGATGGCCAAGGACATGGCGAAGCGGTACCTCCCGCTTGTCGAGGCGCTTCGCAACCGGGGGGCGACCGACATCGAGCGCCTTCTTCCCTCCGAGCCGCCAACCGTAACCCCGGCTCAATTGCGGTCACTCACTGAGAAAATCGCACGCGAGCAGGCCAAACGTGGCGTTGCCGCCTCCCGTCGGGAGGAGATCGACGCAATCGTCGCCGATTATCTGAAACGCTCGCGCTCATACGACCATGGGCCGGAGGTGGCGCTCGCGATGGTGCGCATCCTTATCCACCGTTATGCTGTGCGCATTGCACGGTCCGCGCCGTCCCTCTTCGAAGATTTCGATCCCGAGCCGAAAACACCGTTGAAGGCAGACGCAGACGTCGCGCACGGCGCCCGCCTGCACCTCTACCACGAACTAGGACGTCCGTTCCATTTCGGGATTGATGATATTTGCGACGCCAGTAACGAAAATGCCGAAATCTTTCTGCAGTTCGCCGGCGCGCTCGTCGCGAACATCGAGACCCGCGCGATCCGCAACGAAGATCTTCCTCTGCCAGCCAAGACCCAGCAGAAGGTGCTCTCCGACAAGGCGCGCGCGATCATGGATGGCTGGGCTTTCCCGCACGCCTCCCGGGTGCGCGCCATGGTTGATCATATCGCGAAGGACTGCCTTGCCGAATCTCTGCTCCCGAACGCGCCCCTAGGGGCCGGCGCCAACGCGATCGGTATCCTGGAAGACGAAATGCAGGCCCTGTCGCTGGATGATGAGTTGGGCGCGGTGCTGAAGCACGCCATCGCGAACGGAGCGATAACGATCGAACGTGATTACGGTCAGGGCGGCAAGCTTTGGACGCTGATCGAGCTGACCGGCACGGTGAGCCTCGTCCACGGCCTGACCTATAATCGAGGCGGATTCCTCGAAAGGCGAGTGGGATATCTACGCGACGCAGCGGGGCTGGCCGATGCGTGAACATTGGTCAAACTGCATCACGAACTTCGACGACGACGTCGCTTCGTTCATCCGGGATTATTTCGCCGATCCATCACGCCGCGTCTTGCTGGTTGCAGCCGCCGGGTTCGATCCGCGTTCGCAGCGCGTGTCCCAGTTGCTAGCGGACACGCTCGACGAGCGGTTATCCGCCTACTACATTCGTGAGGAACGTCCAGGCGCGACCGACGAGCTCGTAAAACGCGCGGATGCGAACGAGACGGCGTTAAAGGCCATTGTTCCGGCCTCCAAGGTTTTCGTGCTGCCGGTATTCGCAGACGACGGTGCTCCTGTTGGGGGTGCCCGACTGGTCTCGGAGATTCTTGCCAACCCGATCCCGGCCGACGTCACGGACGTAATTCTGGATCTTAGCGCGCTTTCCATCGGAATTGGCTTTCCGGCAGCCAAGCTCCTCCTCGAGGAATGCGAGGAGGACGGCAATCGCGCCTTCCACCTGATGATCGTGTCGAACCCGGAACTGGACGACCAAATATCCAGCGTCCCGTCGAGCCGCATTAGTCCGGTCAAGGGCTTCGCACCCGACGTCGGGATGAGCGCGCTCGAAGTTGCCCCGGTCTGGATACCGCAGCTCGCGCGGGGCAGAGCCTCCACCCTGACGCAGATCGGTGCATCGAGCGGGAACTGGTACAAGATATGTCCGGTGCTGCCCTTTCCCGCTCGGAATCCGCGCCGCGCCGACGATCTCCTCACCGAGTTCCAGACCGAGCTCGTCGATGAATGGGAGATAGACCCCCGCGACATCGTCTACGCGTCCGAGAAGAACCCTCTCGACTGCTACCGAACCCTGTCCACCCTGAAGCAACGGATCGACCGGACAATGGAAGGGACCTATGACCCCCGTATGGTACTCTCGCCCTTGGGCAGCAAGGTGCTGGCGGCAGGGGCGATGATGGCCGCCATCGAACACGGCATGTCGGTGCAATATGTCGAGACGGAAAGCTACGACTTCAGCGCGGCGAAGCCGTCACCAAGCGATCCTCCGGACATGATGGTGCACCTCGTCCTGTCGGGGCCCTTGTACGCGGGCTATAGCGAAGAATGAGCACGCCCAGGTTCAGTTCCAAGCTCGATGCGCTGCCCGCCACTCTCGACCTTTTTGCCGATTTCGATCCCGCCCCGATCGCGACATCGCTCATGCGGGGAAACTGTGGTCACGCCTTGGCGATCGGATCCGGCGGTTCGGTCGTCGCAGCCGAATATTTCGTACGATGCCGAGACTCGCTCGGACTGGGGCCGACGTCGGTCGCCACGCCTATGCACGCGGTTACCGATCATCATTCTCTCAAGTCCACCCAAGTGTGGCTCTTCAGCGCTGGCGGAGACAACCCCGATGTGACCGCGGCGGCGCAGGCGGTCATCGACCGCGCCTGCGTTGATCTCAACCTCGTTACGCGCAACCCTGATGGCGCCGCCGCGGCGATCGTGAGGCAAGTCGGCGGTGCGGTGCATGTTGTTCCAGTCGCAGACCTCAAGGATGGATATCTCGCGACGCACTCGCTTCTTGCGATGACCGTCGGCCTTCTGCTCGCCAGTGCGATGGCGTCTCGCGAACCCGCATCAAGCCCTGCGCCCCTCGAACAGATCGCGGGCCGACTGACCGGGGCTCGCGACATTAGTGAACGCAGCCATCTTGTGGACCAATGGGCGGGCTTTCGGACCAGCGACACCCTGATCATCGCCGCCGATCCGCTGTTGCGGCCCGTCGCATCGCTGCTCGACACGTCCCTTTGGGAAGCTACGCTCTGCCCCGTGCAAACGACCGACTTTCGCAATCTCGCCCACGGACGGCATGCGTGGCTTCACCATCGGGCCAACGACACGGTCGTACTTGCGCTCACAGGGAGTACGTCCCGCGCGTCTTGGGCGGCGATCGACGATGTGCTTCCAGATGGTTTGCGGCGCACGGCGGTCGACCACGGCCGTTGCGGTAGGCTCGAGAACCTGCTCGCCCTGATCGACGGGCTCTCGTTGGTCGAGGCCATCGGCGAAACCCTGGGCATCGATCCCGGCAAACCCGGTATCGGCGAATTTGGCCGTGCGATCTACGACGACCGATCCCTCGAAAAGCTGGCCCATAACCTTCCGCCTCGGCTACGTCACAAACGCGCGGCAATGGCGAAGGCCGATGCGTCGTATCCCGAACAGCCCAGCCTTGCGTCAATTGGCAGCGAGCGGTTGCGAACACTCGAAGAAGCGGACATTGGCGGTGCGGTCTTTGACTATGACGGGACCATAGTGACGACCGACGGGCGATATGATTTGCCCGATCAGAGAATTGTCGACGAGCTGGTCCGGCTGCACCGGGCGGGCTTGAAACTGGGGATCGCAACCGGGAGAGGCGGCTCTGTCGGAGACGATCTTCGCAAGGTACTTCCCGCAGACCTCCTCTCCTTAATGGTCATCGGCTACTATAACGGCGGATATATCAGCACCGCTGACGTCCAGATCGAGCTGGATCCGCCCGCGCAGAGCGCAGCTATCGCCGCCACCGCCTCGTGGCTGGAGAAACGGAACGACCTCTTCCTTGAGAAAAAATTCAAGGCAGGGCCAGTGCAGATCAGTGTGGACATGCACCGCCTGAAACACCCGTACCGATTCGCGCTCGATCTTGCTGCGTGCCCCCTAATCGCGACCGGCGAGGTAAGGATATCGGCGTCCGGACACAGCTTCGACATCGTTCCCTCGTCATCGAGCAAAGCGGCTGTCGTCGAGGCGGTCCGCGACGTGGCACGCCCAGGGACAGCAATCCTGTGCTTCGGGGATAGTGGCGCCGCTTCGGGCAACGACCACGCGCTGCTCTCGCATCCGCACGGCGTTAGCGTCGGCGAAGTCTGCGGCGCGCCAAACGGTTGCTGGTCGCTGTTCGGCGGCACTATAACGGGACCGGAGGCCCTTCTCAAACTGTTGGCCGCTCTGGTACAATGTACGTCTGGCGAGATTCGCCTCGACACAGCTTCGCTGTCGCTAGACAGTCGATGACCCAAGGAGTACATAGCAAGAACATGACTACCGCGACTTCTCTTCAGTACCGCTTCGACGTAGCTGGCACAGGACTGACCGTCCTAGACAGGATCTACGCCGATGGCGACCTGACCGACGAAGCGCTGGGAGGCTCATGCGGGAATGTACTCCTGTCGCTCGCGATGTTGCATCGGAATGTCGTTCCGCTGCTGATGCTCGGCGACGACGATGAGGGCGGGCAACTGCTCGCGGAGTTCGTCGAGGCCGGCGCGGTCGTAGATCACATCCATCGCCAATCGGGCACGCGCTCGCCGATCATCGCCCAGGAGTTGGACACGGCGTCGGGCCATCACGATTTCACCTTCGTCTGCCCCGAGACGAGCGAGGATCTTCCGCGCTACGTTCCGATCGGACAGAGCGAGGTGGCCTCCGCGCTCCACATCCTCACCCAGTGCAGCGTCTTCTACGCCGACCGGCTGTCGGAGAGCATCCTGGAAGCCATGAAGGCTGCCCGGCGCTCAGGTGCAATCATCTTCTTCGAGCCCTCGGACGTCGAGCAAGACGACCTGTTCGATGAGGCGCTAGGCCTCGTCTCCATCCTCAAATATTCTGTCGACAGGCTTGGCGAGCGCCTGGCGGACCTGCATCATGACTGTGTGCGGATCGTCACGCACGGTGCAGCAGGTCTTGAAATCCGCCATGACGACCAGGCCGTGTGGTGTTCGGCGATAAGTGCGCCAGCGGTACTCGATACCTGCGGTTCGGGCGACATGGTGAGCGTTGGCGTCATCGACTGGATGCTCTCGTCCGGCCTCCAAGCGAACGACCTCAGCACTACAGTGCTGATCGAGGGTATAGTCGCTGGTCAACGACTAGCCGCCGAAAACTGCGCCTTTGTCGGCGCACGCGGCCTCTTCAAGCATTGCGGCCCCAACTATGCCCGCGAAGTCCTGCGCGTGCCGTCAAAGGCCTATTCAGCGGCGACGAGGCAACATTCGTCCTCCTGACGGAGTTCGTCCCGTATCTCCATCAGCAGCACGCCGAGCATGTTCTTGCCCGCGCCGTTTACTTCGCCCCAGAGCCGGTTGACGTCATTGTCCACCGTAGCCGATTCGACAAGGCGGGCGTCGCCCGTCGATAGCAGCAGGTCGCGAAGATCCGCGTGCTGGGTGAACTTCGCCCTGAGCACAGCCCGCATGCGGTCAAACTTCGAGGTAGACCAGCCAGGGGCCACATCCCAATAATATAGGCCGTGCGCCGCCATTGCTAGCAGCGCTGGCGACGGCGCCGCCAGCAGCCACTTACGGACCTCAGGCTTGCGCGCCTTGCCCGCCTGGTACGCATGCTCGCTGGTGGCGAACGCCTCGCCCTCGAATTCCACCTCGCGACGATATAGGTTGCTGAAGGCGCCATAGGGCTTCTCGCTGGCCCGGTAGAACCGAATTTCGTCCACTCGAAACCTCCTTGCAAATTTAATTTGTTATATGCATGCTAATTTGCATGAAGCCGACAATCAAGCAGCTTGATGACCTGAAGGCGAAAATCGTTGCTGCGCGCGCAGAGAAAGGACTAAGCTACGCGGAATTAGGGAGAATTTCGCTCGTCCATCCGAGTCAGGTCAGCCGGATCTGCGAGGGGCATTTCAAGACATTCAGCCACAACGTCGTGCAAGTCTGCAAGGCGCTGGAAATCCGGGTTCCGCGCTTGGAGCCACAACAGTCGAGCATGGCGCCGGAATGGGCGCAGGCGATGTCGAGCATGCGCAAGATATGGGACGACACGCCCGAGGGCGCGCAGGTTATCTCCCGCATGCTGGATGCGATCGCCGATCTCAAGGTTCGGGCCAACTAAGCGCGGGTCGCTTGCGCCGAAGCGGCCTTCAGCGAGCGAGCCCGCCGTCTTCGGGTCGACGATATGATGGCGACAGAAGATACGCTCGCCGCATTGCGCAAGGCAGCCAAAGAGCCCACATAGGCAATTCTCATCGATCTCATCAGGAGATTAGGGCATCGGCTTCTAGTGTACGTACGCCGCCATCTTTCGAGGACGTTCATCTTTAGGCTCAACGTCCGCTGTGTCGGCGATACACGTCGTACTCTGGCCGCCTAGATCCGGTCGTCTGACCTAGGTTTCGTCGCTCTCCTCTTCCTCGTCGAGTACGTCCGTGAAGCCGCTTCCCTCAACGAGCACCTTGTAAGCGGCAAAGGGAATTATGTTCAGTTTCGCGATGCGGTTGAGCAGCCGTGGAAAGCCGGTCTCATCATAGACTTGGTCGTTCTCGGCGGCCTTGGTGACGAGGTAGCCGATATGGTCGGGCGTCAGATGATCGAGCACTGGCAGGAGCAGCCTTGTCCGCCTGATCCTGGCGTGGTTGTAAGTGTTGGATTTGAGATAACGCGCGATAATCGCATCGACAACGATGGGGCGCAGGCCTTCCTCGGCCAGCAAAGCGGCCAGCTGGTTGGTGTTGAAATCCAGCAGACGCTCCTTGAGCTGCGGCACCAGGTCTGGGATATGCACAAGAAACGGAAAACTAGGCTCGATTTCATTGTAGTCGGCGCCTTCGATGAAATGAGTCACGCGGTCGCGATTCGCTGCATCGAGCAGATCCCATGCTGCCGGCCACGCGGCAACGAACGCCACAGCGGTCGGCAGTTCCTCGTCATTGGCCTTGTGAAAGATCTTTCGGAACTGCTGGCCAATTCTGGGTTCCGCAATACCCCTGTGCGTGTCGGCCACGATGGTCAAGGCGGTGAGCGCCTGCGGCAGTTGGTGGAAGCCATCGTCGAGTTCGATATAGCCGAAGATCAGGGCGTCGATGAAATTCTTGACCAGCGTGGGCGTCGGGTGGCCCAGAGCGCTGCTGGCCAGCTGGGTCTTTGCCTTGGCGAGATCGGTCGGGAAATAGGCTGACGAGACGAGGGTCTTGAGGGCCTCAAGCGCCGCCTTTCCCTGAACGGGCGGTTGGCTGAGTACGTGCGCGATCGCATTACGCAGGTGCAGCCGCGCCAGTTCAGCGGGAGGGCGGAAGGCTTCACCGACGCGGTTGAACGATGGATGGGCGCAGCGGTGGCGGTCCTCACGCAGACGCTCGAGATCTGTCAGTTGCTGCGCGTCGATCAAGGAAAGGTCGTTGAAAACCTTTTGCAGAATCTCCCGTTCGAATTCTAGCGCCTGCTTCGTCGCCTGCTGCGCGCCCGAATGAATCTGCTGCTGGTAGATCTCGAAAGTTTCGAGAATCCTACTCGCCGCCGCCTCCCCGCCAATACTAAGGTCTCGGACCTTGTCCATCAGATCGAAGACCACGGCGATCCAGCTCATGACGATCGTCGCGCGATAGGCGCCGCCCCGATAGGACGCGACCGCTTCCGCGATATGTTCCCGGGCCTCATCCGTCCGGCACCGCAGGATTAGCTCGTCCAGATCCGACAGTCGCTCAAGCATCTTCGAACTCTCTTTTATGTCGCGGCAACCGGACGACATCGTGCTGAAGGAACCGCCAAGCAGCGGATTCTGCGTTAAAGCACGGAAAATAAGTGTGGAAAAGCCGTTAGCGTCGACCGGAACTCTCGCGTGGCAGGCTGGGCGACTGCGCTCCAGCGGGCGGTGATCGTTCCCCCTGTCTGATGATATGATGATATGAAGTAGGCTGTGGAAGGGAGCCCCCCCCCTGAGGGTCTGGAGCCTGTAGGGCGCACGGGCCCCTTCCGCATCGGTCACAACCCTGAACAGTTGCTTGGGACTGCTGACCCCGCACGCCATAGACAGGATCGCCAACACCTCGGATGGAACCGTATTTACCGGAGGCATGGTGTTTTAAGAGCTAGATTTATGAAGGGGACCGCTTTCAGGGCGCGCGTCGAATGCCCTGAATGTCAGCTCTGTCGGCGGTTCAGGACGTCGCTCCGAAGCGGTGATAGTCCTCTTCATTCCCCGGGCCCGCCGGTTGTCCGGTGATCTCGCCCCAGGCGCGTCCGATCGCTTCGGCGAGATGCTGCGGTAGGATGCGATCGCCATCGGGTCGCGAATGCAAAGACATGAAGCTGTTTCCCCACCGCCGATAAGGCTCCGGCGCCGCGAGAGGGGTTTCGACCAGGAAGAGTTGATCGATGGAGCGGCACCGATTGTCACGCATCGCGTCTCCCACCAGGGCCACGATCGAATGCCGATCCAGCCGAAAAGGCGGGGTGATCAGTGCCAGCAGCCCCATCGCCTCTGGCCGACCCAGCGCAGCCTTCGTCGCTTTGAGCTGCGCGTTCGCGGCCTTCGCCTCCGCCAAGACCCTTTTGCCAGCGATCCGCAGCGTGTTCATGGCGATCGCGGGCGGCAGATCGTGCAACCTCACCGTCACAGTGCCGGATATTACCGGTGCTCCCATATGCGTATTGCGCAAAAACATCTCGCCAACCGCCTCCGACGTCTCGTCCGATGCGGCCCGATCTGTGGTGAGCGACTTAACCTCGACGATCACATCGTCCGCCGGGAACAGGATATCTGCGATCTTGCCCGTATAGCCGGGTCTCGTGTGACTCTCGATCGGCTCACCGCCCGCGGCGGTGAGCACCGAAACCATCAGGTTATGCTGGTTCATCTGGCGTTCGCCGTCTTTCCGCGCGGCTTTCCCCCGAAAGCTGCGATCCAACCCCACAAAACAACGATGGATGGATGACCGGTTTCGGTAAGGCAAGTCCACGCCGCCAAGGACTACTTTGTCGGCTTGAACGGACGGCGCGTTCGCTCTCGCCTGACGTCTGCAATCGAGGGCGCCGCGTTTTGAAGCCGACCGTCGCGAAGGTCCCCATGTTGACCTGAAATCAGACCTCCAGGTTACGCATTTCATGGACCTATCGTCCCAACAGTCGGCGTTCCAACAGGGCCTGCATATCCCGCCGACCATCTGCAATGAGGAGAATAAATACACGGTTCCCAGCCACTCGGTAGATCAGCCGATATGGATGAAGGAGAAGCTGTCTAAACTCCTTGATCCCGAACCCCTCCAATTCCTTCGGTACGCTGCCGCGCATCGGAAACTGTTTCAGCGCTTCGATCTTCCCCGCAAATGCATCAAGGAGCGCGTCGGCGTCAGCACGCGATCGGTGCTCGGAGAGATAATCGAAAATGGCTTCGAGATCGTCTTCCGCACCCCGGGTGAGTTCAACCTCAAACCTCCCAGCCTTCGTCAATTGGGCGCTGCCTTCTTCTTAAGCCGGGCAATCACCGATCGCGCAGCCTTTGTCCGCCCTGCTTCGATATCCTGGTTACCGATCGCGAGCAGCTTGAGAAGCGCCAACGCCTCCTGCGTTTCCTCAAAGGACGCGACATCCTGGATGACGGCTTTGGCTTCGCCATTCTGCGTAATCACCAGTGGCTGACGCCGTTCTGCGAGGTCAAGCAGCACCTCAGCAGCATTGGCCTTTAGATAGCTGATCGGCTTCACCTGGCTCGAATATCGCATGGCATGACCTTCGTGGACTAAATTCGAACCAAATATAGTCCGCCCGTGAGGATATCGCAAGGCCGGTGCAACTTTGGCGGTTACTGAAAATTCCGACTTTTCACCAGCGGTCGCTCTCGCACATGATCGATATGCAAGTCGCGCACGAGAATATCACGCGCGGCTGGCTGCCTTGCTGAACTATCCCTGGGATCAGGTCCTCCGCCGCTCCGCGCCCCATCGCCGCGGCCGTAGGGAAGAGGAAACGCCTCCCCTCTTTGCCCCAAAGATCCCAGCAATGGCGATAGGTCGACCAGCTTCTTCGCGATAACATGCACAACCTCGCCCTCCCGCTGCACCTGCCCGTACAGCCCGAGCATACGCGCACCCATGACGATCCGCCGGTTCTGTTCAAACATGCGCGGCCAGATAATGAGATTGGCGATCCCGCTCTCATCCTCAATGGTAATGAACATGACCCCCTTGGCCGACCCCGGTCGCTGGCGCACCAGCACCAGCCCGGCCAGCCAGATGTAGCGGCCCTCCTTGGTCGTATCGAGCGTGCTGCACGGTACCATCTTCTGCCGCTGTAATTCCTCTCGCAGGAACGACACCGGATGCTGGCGCAACGTAACGCCAACATGGCCATAATCCTCGACCACCTCTCTCCCTTCGCTCATCGGCCGCAGGGCAACGGCCTGCTCGACAATCTCCTGTACGAACCCGTTTTCCCGCGTGTCAGCGGCAGCAAACAGCGGCAGTTGCTCGTCACGCAGCGCCTTGATCGCCCAGAGCGCTTCCCGCCGGGCAATGCGCATGGCGCCCCGAAAGGCATCGGCTTCAGCGAGTCGATTGAGGGCGCCCGATCCCACGCCTGCCCGGCGCCATAGCTCCTCTACGCTCATGAATGGCTCATCCGCCCGCGCCGCGATGATTCGGGCGGCGTCTGTTTCCTTAAGCCCCCGCACCATCCGCATGCCCAGCCGCACAGCGAACCGGTCGCCAGTGGTCGGCTCCAGCGTACAATCCCAGCGTGATGCATTGACGCAGACCGGGCGCACCTCGACCCGATGGGCGCGGGCATCGGCCACAATCTGGGCCGGCGCATAGAAACCCATGGGCTGCGAATTGAGCAGGCTCGCGCAGAACACCTCGGGATGCCAGCATTTGAGCCAGCAGGACGCATAGGCGATCAGCGCAAAGGAGGCCGCATGGCTTTCCGGGAAGCCATAGCTGCCAAAACCCTCCAGCTGACCGAAGGTCTTCTCGGCAAACTCGGCGGTGTAACCGCGCTCGACCATGCCGCTGACCAGCTTTTCCTTGAACTTCGACACACCGCCGGTGAACTTGAACGTCGCCATGGCGCGCCGCAGCTGATCGGCCTCGGACGCTGTGAAGCCTGCGCATTCGATTGCTACCCGCATCGCCTGTTCCTGAAACAGCGGGACGCCCAACGTCTTGCCCAGCACCTTTTCCAGTTCGGGCTTGGGATATTCGACCTTCTCCTTCCCCGCCCGCCGGCGCAGATAGGGATGGACCATATCGCCCTGGATGGGGCCGGGCCGCACGATCGCCACCTCGATCACCAGATCATAGAAGGTGCGCGGCTTGATATGGGGGAGCATCGCCATCTGCGCCCGGCTCTCGATCTGGAACGCGCCCAGCGTGTCGGCGGCGCGGATCATGGCATAGGTACGCGGATCTTCGGGTGGAATGGAGGCCAGGTCCATGCGGATGCCCTTATGCTGCTCCAGAAAATCGAACCCGCGCTTCATGGCCGTCAGCATGCCCAGCGCCAGGCAATCGACCTTCATGAATTTCAAGGCATCTATGTCGTCTTTGTCCCATTCGATGACCTGCCGGTCCGCCATAGCGGCGGGCTCGATCGGCACCAATTCGTCGAGCCGGTCATGGGTAAGGACAAAGCCGCCGGGATGCTGAGAGAGATGGCGGGGCGTGCCGATCAACTCGCGCGCGAGGTCCAGCGCCAGCCGCAATCGCCGGTCGGAGAGGTTGAGGTTCAATTCCTCGGCATGGCGCTCCTGAACCCCCTCCTCGCTCCAGCCCCAGACCTGGCTCGACAGCGCCTTGATCAGATCTTCGGAAAGGCCCAGCGCCTTGCCGACATCCTTGATCGCGCCCTTGGCGCGGTAGCGGATGACGGTCGAACAGAGCGCGCTATGGTCACGGCCATAGGTGTCGAACACCCATTGCATGACGATCTCGCGCCGCTCATGCTCGAAGTCGACGTCGATATCGGGCGGCTCTTTGCGCTCCTGGCTGATGAACCTCTCAAACAACAGGTCGGAGCGTTCGGGGTCGATCGAGGTGATACCCAGCACATAGCAGACCGCACTGTTGGCGGCCGAGCCCCGCCCCTGGCAGAGAATGTCCCGGCTACGCGCGAAACGGACGATGGAGTTCACCGTCAGGAAATAGGGCGCATAACCAAGCTCGGCGATCAGCCCCAGCTCGTGGCGCAGCAGGCGCGCGACCTTGTCGGGCACGCCCTCCGGATAACGGGCCTTTGCCGCCTCCCAGCTCATCTGCTCCAGCGCCGCCTGCGGCGTCTGGCCCGCGATGCTCACTTCCTGCGGATATTGATATTTGAGCTCGTCGAGTGAGAAGCGGCAGCGCTCGGCAATCTCCAGCGTCCGGGCCAGCGCCTGGGGATAGCGACCGTAGAGGCGGTGCATTTCTGCAGCCGGCATCAGATAGCGGTCGGCATAAAGCTCACGCCGGGCGCCAAGCTCATCAATGGTGCAGCGATGACGGGTGCAGGTCATGACCTCCTGCAACACACGGCGATGCGGATGGTGATAGAGGACATCGCCGGTGATCACTGTCGGCACCGCATGCCGTGCAGCGAGATTGGAGAGATTATGGAGTCGCAACTGATCGCCCGGCCGCCGGCGCAGGGTCAGCGCCAGATAGCCCCGTCCGGCAAAGAGTTTGGCGAAGCGCCCGATCACGGCCTCGGCTTCCTCCACCTCGCCGGGCAACAATATGGCGAGCAGCCCTTCGGCAAAATCCGCGACATCGTCCCAGCCGAGGATGCATTTGCCCTTCCCGCCCCGTTTCTTGCCGCGGCTGAGCAGTCGGCAGAGGTGGCCATAGCCAGATCGGTCGATGGGATAGACCAGTAGCGACTGACCGTCGGCAAGGTCGATCCGACAGCCGACGATCAGCCGGACGCCGGTGACCTTCGCCGCCTCATGGGCCCGCACGATCCCGGCCAGGCTGTTGCGATCGGTAATGGCAAGGGCATCGAGGCCACAGGCTTCCGCCTGGGTGAACAGCTCCTCACAGCTCGACGCACCGCGCAGGAAGGAGAAATGCGAGGCGCATTGGAGTTCAGCATATCGCATGGCGGCACCTGCCGATTCTCACATCATAGCGCATATTGTTCGCTATTTGTTCCATAACGCCATGAGTCAATCGCTGATGCAGCCTATAATCGTCGCAACGCGTTCAGATGCCAGCGCCCCAGTCATCGACAGCAAGCGAGGAAACGTACTAATGGCGGCCAAACTCAAGGTGTTCCGGACCCCGATCGGTTTCCACGACGCCTATATTGCCGCGCCCAGCCAGAAGAAGGCGCTCGAAGCCTGGGGCGCCGACAGCAATCTTTTCGCACGCGGTGTCGCGGAGCAGGTGACCGATGCTAAGCTCATGAAGGCACCGCTTGCGCAGCCCGGAACGGTGATCAAGGTGCCGCGCGGCAGCACCGAGCAGCATTTTGCAGCGCTCGCGAAATCGAAACCACCAGCAAAACCCGACAGCAAGAAGCCGGACACTACAGCCGCGCCACCGCGTCGCGCGAAGAAACCCCGCCCTCGTCCAAGCCGAGCGGCCCTCGATACGGCCGAGCAGAAGTTGGAGGCGCAGCAACAGGCGCTCGATGCGAAAGTCGCGGAACTGGAAGATCAGCGCGCCGGGCTGAAAGAGGAAATCACGCGCTTGCGGACTGCGGGAAAGAAGGAACAGGCAAAGCTCGAAACCGCCATCGTTGCTGCCCGCAGGAAATACGATGCTAAGCTGGATCAGTGGAGAGCTGACAGCTGAACCACGTCCATTCGGTAAGACCCGCGTTATACCGATTTTCATTCATGGCTTACAGCCAGCATCTCCATCATTCCCGTGCACGCTCTTTAATGAAGCATGTCCGCAGCCCCATCGGCGGGCCAATCGCCCACGGTGATGGCGACAGCGGCAAAAAGGGGCGGTCTCCGGCCATGGCGCATCCTGCACGGTCAACTCCCTTGCCAAGCTCGGTCTGCCCGCCGCGATCGGCGGGGGCGTGTTGCCCCTTCTACAGAGGCCCCGATTGGAACCGACGGCCTGAGAGGGCGTTCTGCTTTTATCGGGTCGAACTATTGCCCCCCGCTTGATTGATCCGGTGAAACTTCGGCCCCGCCAGCCTCCCGCTGGCGGGGTCTTGTCGTTTCGGCCGCTTTCGAAACCGGAACAGATGCTCAAGCGAAATGTTCTATTTCATTGAGATATTGGGATTGGAGAGCAGCGTGAGCGACAATCAGCAGGAAGACATCAAGCCCACGCTCTCGGACAAGGATTTCAAGGATAAACTCGCCGAAACCATCCCGCATCTGCGCGCCTTTGGCCGCGGCCTGTGCCATGACGCTGACGCTGCCGACGATCTCGTTCAGGAGACCATGATGAAGGCTTGGGCGGCGCGCGCGCGCTTCGTTGCGGGAACCAGCTTCAAGGCCTGGACCTTCACCATCCTGCGCAATCATTATTTCAGCCAGATGCGGCGCAAGCGTTTCGTGGGCGATTGGGACGATGTAGTCGCCGACCGCAAGCTCGCGGCGCCCGCCGGGCAGGATATGAGCGTGGAACTGCGCGACATGATGCGCGCTCTGGCCGAACTGCCCGATCCGCAGCGTGAGGCACTGATCCTGGTAGGCGCGGGCGGGCTTTCCTATGAGGAAGCCGCCGAAATCATGGGCACAGCCGTCGGAACGGTCAAAAGCCGGGTATCCCGCGCCCGCGCCACGTTGGAGGCGCTGATCGATGGCGGCGTGCTCACCACCAAGTGGCGTGACTTTGAAGATGGCGATCAGGCGGTCATCAGCATCTTTGCTGATCTGGAAAAGATCCAGGCACGCCGCGCTCCTGTCCCCATACCAATCGCTTTGCCCCTGCTGCCAACAGCCGCCTGAAGACCAGCGCGCCGTCGCATAAAGGATCCCCGCCGGAGCAAAGCTGCACGGCGGGGCCGAGGTTCAGGGAGGTGTCGCCCCAAGGGAGGAACGACACATTCCAAGCTATGCCTTTTGCGTAGCAATTCAAGATGGATTGATCACCGTTCTGAAACGAATGACGGATCAATATGGCAGTCCTGCCAATCCCAGTCGCCTCGTCGAGCAAAAGCGACAAAGCCATCGTCGAGGTTCAGCGTGGCGTCGCCGCTGCGAAAATGTCGGCCCAGCGATGAAGGTTTGCGGGCGAGAACCAGTTCGCCGTCGGCCAATTGCACCCGCGCCTGCCGTCCTTCGATCCGCAGGCCAAGACTGCGTCCCTGCGCGCAGGCGACATGGAATGACGCGTGATGCTCAGCGGCCGTGGCCGTGGCCGTGAGGGACCCCGTCAACATTAGGATAAGGACAAGAGGAAGCGCAGACATGGCAATCTCCACGGCTTGCATCCTCTCAAGGCAAAAATGACTGTCTGCCCTCAATCCTTTTCCGCTGCGGCAGTTCCGTTGGCAAGTGCGTCGCTGATCATCGCTGCCAATGTTTCTTCGGCGCGGCCGCGCGCGGCGGCATCCTTGGATTCCAGATCATGGCGCAGCCATTGCGGCGCGCGCGCGATCACTCGTAAAATCAAAGCGTTCATTTTTTCATCCATCGGCCGAGCCTATGACGGTAGAGTGACGGTGGCGCAATAAAGCAAAGCTTGCGGCGAATAAGAGCTGCCTGTCCGGTTACTGGTTGCGCGGGGTGCGATCATTGCGGGCCTGGGCGTCCGATCACGCTACCGCTCGTTGCAATCAGGCGAACAGCCCATGCAGGAACCAGCCCTGCCCGCCGGTGGCGCTGTCCATGCCATCACCCTGACGGAAGACCCAGTAGCGCGCGCCCGTCTCGTCCTCGACGAGGAAATAGTCGCGGACGCTCAGCCATTCCTCATCACTCACATGCCATTCGCCATAGATGCGCTCCGGTCCATCGGCCCGCTTCACCTTGCGGCGCATGCCCCGCCACACGAAATGAACCGGGGGATGATCGGGCAGCAGCGCCATGGTGTCGATCGGCTCGGGCCGCTTGAACAGCCGGGCCGGGCGCGGCCAGCGTTCAGGCCAGCGCAGCAAAGTCGGATCGGCCATGGGCGGAATGCGGGTGACTGAGCGTTCGGGAATATCGCTCTCGCGCGCGGCCACCCGGTAGAGCCGCTCCTCCCCTACCCTGTTCCCCAATATATCGACGAGCATGGCGACATCGGGCATCGGCGTTTCGCCCAGATGCGAGATGGTGCGAAGCCCCAATGGCTCGACCTGGGGGGCGGAAAGCACCATCTTCTCGACCCCAAAGCCAGGATCAACCGTTTCGATCCTGTCGCAGAGCAGCCGTCCCATCTGCTTCCTGTCACGGCTGGGCTTGGCGAGTCCTGCCCGGATGGCTTCGACCCGGTTGTCGACCCGGTGGAAGCGCAAATCCAGCCTGCGCGCGCCAACGCCCGCTTCCTCCAACTGCTGGCACAGGCCATCGACCAGCTTGTGGGTATAGCGGGCAAGGGTTTCAGGCGCGCCGATCGGCTCAGCAAAGCGGCGTTCTACCTCGATGGTTTGCGGTGCTGCAACTGGCTCGAACGGCTCGGCGACACGGCCATAGGCCTGGTCGAGCCGCAGCCCCGGCATCGATCCAAAGCGCAGCGCGAGCGAGGCGCGCGGCATGGCTTCCAGATCGGCGATCGTCTCCAGGCCCAATTGGCTCAATGATCTGACGATGGCCTGGTCCAGGCGCAGCGCGACCAGCGGCAGATCGGCAATCGCCTCCTCGAGGTCGAGCGGATCGATAACGCGCAGCGGTTCCGGGCCATAGCGGGCCAGCGCATGCGCCGCGCCATAGGCCGGCGCACACACCGCGCGCCCGACCGTCTCCACCTCGGCCAGCCGCTGCACGATGTCCTTGAGCAGGCCCATGATGCCGCCATGGACATGGGCAGCGCCGGTGATATCGAGCATCAGCCCATCGGGCGGATCGACCGCGATAATCGGTGCGTAGCGGCGCAGCGACCAAACGGCGAGCCGCTCCAGCCCGTCCCGGTCCGACTGCGGCTCGGCATCCAGGATGAGGAGATCAGGCACCAGTGCCTGCGCTTGGCTGACCGCCATGCCTGTGTGCAGACCGATCATGCGCGCGGCGGCATTCGCCGCGGTGACCACCCGGCGTTGCCCGTCGATGCCAGCAAGGATCAGCGGCGCGTCAGGAGGCGGCGCGCTCTGCCCAAGCCTGCGACGCAGCCGATCCGTCGGCCAGGTCGGCAGGAAGAGCGAGACGACCTGTCGCATCGCAGGCTTCCACCAGAAAATCGGCGCTCTCTCCTGCCCGGCACCGTATGAGCTCAACGAACCAGCGATGGCGGCCGACACCCGGCACCGGCAGTGGGTCGGATGGAACAGCTGTCACCCGCCATCGCGTCGCGGCCGCCGTCGGCTGGCCAAAGTCCGACGCCTCGGCCAGGCGCCGCCAGCGCCGGATCGCTATTCCAATGGTGCCGCTGCTCTCGGCTGCCAGTTGGAGACGCCGCGAGGAGGTCATCGACAGGCGCGCGAGTTCCGCCACCACACCGCCCAATCCACCATGGCGCAGTCCTTCCTCGAAACAGGCGAGAACCGCTGTTTCATCGCGAGCTTCCACATAGATGACGCGATCGGGATCAAGTCCAGCCTGCGCAATCGCTGGCGCGAACAGGTCGGGCTCGGTCATGCACCAGAGGATGCTACCGCTCACCCGCGCAAGAATACCGGCAGTGAACAGGGCGGCGGCCGCCCCATCGGTCACGCCCTGCGCGCCGCCAGCCACTTCATGCAGCGCTCCTAGCGCCAGACCACCGCCGGGCAGTTTGGCATCGACCATTTCCAAGCCAAATGGCAGAACCTCTTTGCGCCTACGCTCTGTGCCTTCGATCTCGGCAATCTGGGCGCGCAGGGCAGCAACGCGGGGGCGCGCCCCTCTTTCCATCATCGAAGGGCCTCCTTGTGGCTCGCGGTTGGATTGTTCCTATTTTGTTCCAATTACAGTATGAGTCAACGCACTGGAGTCGTTGCTCGTTCAGGATCGGCGGTACGCTCTCGAAACAAAGCGGGAAAACCCATGGTTGTGCAGCGAAAAAAATTGAGCCTGAAGCATGGGGAGGAGGCTCCGGAAAAAAAGCGCCCCTCGCACATGCGGATGAATCGGAGCGCGAATCGACGCCGCCGCGTTATCATCCGAGCCACGATCCCGCGCTTGTCACCGATGATGAAATTCCCTGGTAAGGAGGCCCAAGCATGACCCCGCGTATCATCCCGATCGAAGGTCTCGACACCTTGCCACGCGAGGAGGCCCTGCGGCTTCGTGTCGCCCAGCAGACACTGGAGCTGGTCCTGGGGTCAGCGGTTCGGGACAGCGAGCAGACGGTCGATCCCGATCTTGCGGTCGAGGGCATATTGATGGGCCTCGCCTGCATCATGGAGCAGGCGCCTGAGTTCCCGACGCGGCAAAGCCTACGCAAAGGCGGGGAGGCCTATGGCAAGATGCTGGGACAGCAAGCCCAGAATTTGCGCTCGACCTTCGAAGAAACCGGCATGCATCCGATCGACGCTCTGCTCGACCGCTTCATGTCTGTCGCCGACGACGGCCAGAAGCCAAACTGATCGGCCTGCCATGTCGAGGCTCCATTGCATGGCTGCAGGACTGAGCGAGGTCGCCGCGCATTTCGGCGCAGATATGCCCGCGCCAATCGAGCTCCCGTTCGAAACCACCGAAGGCGCGCTTGGCCTTGTGGTTTTCGAGAGTAAGGGTCGGCGGATCATGCGCGGCGTTACCTGGGGGTTTAGCCGCCTGACCCGCGAGATGCGCGAACGCGACGAGGAACCGGGCCGCATCGGGCTGGTCGCCGATCTCACCAATCCGATGTGGGATCATATGGCGCAGGATGCGCGCTATCGCTGCCTCATCGTGCTGACGCATTTCGCCAATCCCGACGGCGTACCGGGTGAGCGGACCCGCACCTGGTTTTCCTTAAAGCGCCAGCCCCTGATGGCCTGGGCGGGCTTTTGCCGGAACATGCCCGAACAAGGTCCGGTCTATGCCGGCATGACGATGGAAGCGAATGACGCCGTGCGTCCGACCAATGACCGTATGCCGGTGCTGCTCGACCCTCATGAATATGACGCCTGGCTCCACGGCGAGATCCGGGACGTGATCGGTTTCCAGTTCCGTCCGCCCTTTTCGGCCGAGCGTTTCCGCGTCGAAAAAACCGAGGATCTCTGGCGGAGCGGCAAGCGTCCGCCCTCTGCAGATAATCAGCTGGCGCTCCTGTGATGGCGTCTGCCCACCAGATCGACCTTTTCGCGCCTCCGCTTCTGCTGGGCCTGCGGTATGAGCCGGGCTTTCTCTCCGATGCGGAAGAAGCAGAACTCATCACCCGGATCGATGCCACACCGCTGGCGCCATTCCGTTTCCAGAAATGGACCGGCAAGCGCCTCACCCGCAGCTATGGCTGGAACTATGATTTCGAGCGGGGTAGCTTTGGTCCGGCCGATCCCCTGCCAGATTGGCTGCTGCCGCTGCGCAATCGTGCCGCCCGCTTTGCTGCGTTGCCGCCAGACGCGCTCGTCCAGGCGCTGCTGATCCGATACGATCCGGGCGCGGGCATTGGCTGGCACAAGGACCGGCCGGTGTTCGAGCATGTCGTCGGCATTTCGCTGGGGGGCGCCGCCCCGATGCGCTTCAGGCGCCGAACGGCGGATGGGTTCGAGCGCCGCACGGTGTCGCTGGAGCCGCGCTCCATCTACCATCTGGCGGGCGAAGCCCGGCATGCATGGGAGCATAGCATCACCGAACAAGAAGAACCGCGCTGGTCGATCACCTTTCGCAGCCTCAAACCGGCCTGATGCCAGGCAGGCACGCCAAGCCCCAATATCCGGTTACGCCAGACGGGCGATATTTTGTCGTGCGTGGCCGTCTCTGGCGGATGAGCAACCCTGCCCTCGGCGAGGCCGAGCGGGCCAAGTTGGTCCATCAGTTGATGACGGCGCGAAGGCAGGTGGGCGAGGCGCTGCGTGCCAAGGATGCCAACGTGGAGAGAAGCGCGCGCGATGCAGTGGACGCCGTCAAACACCAGCTCGGCGAGCGCGGGCCCGTGTGGTGGGGGGATGGCGCGCCCGACTATAATCGGCATCTCGCCCGTAACACCCCCTATGCCCAATGGTTCGGAGCCCTGAGCGATGAACATACCCAATCCTGATCGGCTTCCTCGATCACGGTAACGCAGACAAGCCGTTTCCCCGGCTGACACTCCAATCTTATATCGGCCTTGCCGGTCCGGATCGCGTTGGTCGCAATGGAGACCGTTTCGGTCCGGCACTTAACCAAAAACGACCCGACCACTCTCAATGAATGGCCGGGTCAGTAGAAGTCTCTGAAAACCAGAGCCTTCGGGTCGCGACTCGTCATTAACATAGGGTTCAGATTTCTGGGAGCGCCTTAACTTTAATCCAAGTTCATAAATCCCTTGCAGATGCGGTAAGTGGTTGATTTTCGCAGCCCAGCAAATTTGCATTCCGTAGCGTAAATTGAGATTTTGATCATGGACCGGCCGATGAGCTAAGCCTTCGGGTCGCACCGGTCCTACTCCATGCTACCGGACTCATCCTCAGTCACCGCGCCTGTTGAGAAACAGCATTATCGCGGCCGCTAAGCTCGCCCTCTCAGCCGCATATTGCACTGATTGCAAAAGCTGCACCCGGCGTCGCAGCCTCCGCATTTGTCGGATCGTTCATTTGGCGCCATATGCGCCCTGCCTTTCAGGCATCCTCTCCTAAAACTCAGTACGGCTGGCCATTCATTTGGCCGGCCTTTTTTTTGGCTGACGCGTTCAGGCGACCGCCCGACCGATCTCCTGATAGTCCTCCGGACCGCAAAAATGGACCTGGGCCTTTCCGCGTGCCTTTGAACGATAGAGGGCGGCGTCTGCGCAACCGATCAGGCGCTCGAGGTCCAGGCCAAATTGAGGGGCCATGCTGATGCCGACACTCACCGATACCCGCATTTCGACGCCTGCGATCATATAGGGTTCGCTAAGCTGCCGGATCACGCGTCGCGCCAGCAGTTCAGCCTGATCCTGATGCTGGACGTGGCTCTGGACAAGAATGAATTCATCGCCCCCGAGGCGCGATACGACGTCGTCCGTCCTGACCGTCGCAATGAGCCGGCGGGCGACCTCGACCAGCAGTTGGTCTCCCGCTGGATGACCATAAGCGTCATTGACGGCCTTGAAGCCATCGAGATCGAGATAATGGATCGCAAGCTGATCGCCTGACCTGCGCGATGTTTCCAGGCTGGCGAAAAAGGCCTCACGCAAAGCCAGGCGATTGGACAGCCCTGTCAGCGGGTCGTGGCGGGCCAGATTCGCAAGATCATGTTGGGTGGTCAGATGCTCAACCGAAGCGGCATGAAGGTGGTGCACGGAATCAAGGCTCATCAAGCCGACTGCCAGGAGAAGCACGCCTTCCAGCGCGAAAAACTCGGCATGGAGCGGCTCGTCATATTCGGTCATGGCATGGACCATCATGGCGACCGCCGTTGGCAGAACCGCCAGCATCAGGCTGATCACGCAGAGGCGCGGCCTGCTCGCATTTCGTGAAACGATGCCCGCGCCAAAGGTAAAAATGAGGCTGATGGTTCCGATGTGGATAAGCGGCGCATGGGCAATGAGCGCGCGGATGTTGAGGCCAGCCAACAGCATCGCGAAGATATAGGTTAGCGCAGCGTAGCGCCGTTCCCAGATTCGCAGGGCGACAATCTCCTGTCCGGCGCCCCCGGCGCGATGGAAGGCGCCGATCAGAATAAGCCTGGCCGCCGTCACCAACACAGATGTTCCGGTGAGAGCCGCAATCACGCCATCTTGCCATTTGAGATAAATGAGCGTTCCGACGAACAGATAGAGCAGGCCGAAGCCCGCGATAGGCATGCTCATGGTGAAGAGCGGGGCGACCAGATCCCTGTACACGGCATCGGGCAAACGAGGACGAATGCTGCGCTTGACCGAAAGATTTCGAGCGCTGCGACCATCTGTTTTTCGTCTCTCCATGGCGCAGTAATCTCAGGTCGATGGTTAAGGCCGCCCTACCGATGAGATAATGCGTGGCAGATCCGGGGGCAGCCGACCGCGCCGCCGCGCGCGCCTGTCATTGCTATGCAGCCAGCCATTCCTTCGCCATGGGTCCGCCAGAAGCCGTGCCGCTAAAAGATGAGCGGCCATGAGCCTTTGAGACGTCAGCTCCGCTTCTTTCTTCGGGCCTTATCCTTCAACTCGATCCAGACCGGCGCATGGTCGCTCGTCTTCTCCCATCCACGCGGCGCGGTATCGACCTCGGCCGCGATTAGCCGGGCTTTGGCCTTGGCATTCAGCAGCAGGTGATCGATCCGCAGTCCCGCATTGCGCTCGAACGCGCCACGCCAATATTTCCAGAAGGTGTAGATGGCCTCGCCCGGGTGCTTGTGCCGAAGCGCGTCCGTCCAACCTTGATCGAGAAGCCGCTGATAGCCCGCGCGCACTTCGGGCGCGAAGAGTGCGTCATCGCGCCAGCGATCGGGCGCATAGACATCGAGGTCGGTGGGCATGACATTATAATCTCCGGCGACCACCACCGGCGCGTCCAGATCAACGAGCGATGCCAGATGCGCGTGCAGCCGGTCGAGCCAGCGCAGCTTGAAATCATATTTGGGGCCGGCCCGAGGATTGCCATTGGGCAGATACAGACCAGCGATCAGAACGCCGCCGACCGCAGCCTCTATATAGCGGCTCTGCCCGTCATCGGGATCGCCGGGCAGGCCGCGACGGGTTTCGTGGATCTCGCCGATACGGCTGAGGATAGCGACGCCGTTCCACCGGCTCTGACCGTGCCAGACGGCATCATAGCCCGCATCGCGAATGGCACGTTCGGGAAAGTTCTCTTGCGGGGCTTTGAGTTCCTGGAGGCAGACAATGTCGGGTTCCGCCTCATAAAGCCAGCGCAGCAGCACTGGTAGCCGGCCATTGACCCCATTTACATTATAGGTGGCGATCTTCACAGATATGGACGCTCCTGGTCGGCCGCTTCTCGCACGCGGCCCAACATTACTACTCGCCGCCTGATCGAGTCGTTCCGTTTCTGCCGGACATCCAAGGGCCGCCGGTCGATCACAGCACGAAACGTCGAACGTCTTTCTGCGTTGAACCGGGCAACGATGATGAAGGCGCAGGCAATGGCTAATGAAAAGACCGCACGCGGGCCGCAGGACAGCTCGCGCATCGCGCTCGGCGAAGACTATGAGGTACAATATTGGACCAACCGCTTCGGCGCCAGCAAAGAGCAACTGGAGGAAGCGGTGGAGGCGGTGGGCAACAGCGTCGATGCTGTCGCTGCCTATCTCAACACATAGGCCCGCTTTGACGAGACGATCCGCGGTGCTACGCTGCTCCTCCAACGAAGGAGGATCGCCTCATTTGTAACCTCTACACCGTGCGCAAATCCGCCGCCGAGGTGGCTGCGCATTTCGGCGTGGCGGCGCCGGTCACCCAGTTTAACGCGCCCGACGAGGTCTATCCCGGCACGCCTGGCATGGTGGTGCGAGAGCAGGATGGCACTCGCCTCCTTCAAAGCATGACCTGGGGCTGGCCGGTTCGCCTCAAGGGCATGAAACCGGAGTCCAAGCCCAAGCCGGTCAACAATATCGCTGACTTACGCAAGCCCTTCTGGCTCGGCGCTGCGCGCAAACCCGAATTTCGCTGCCTCATTCCCCTCACAAACTTTGCGGAAGCTGAAGGAAAGGCTGGGGCCAAGACCCGGAGCTGGTTCTCGCTGCGTGATAGTCCCATCTTCGCCTGGGCAGGCCTGTGGCGCGACAGCCCGGAATGGGGGCCGGTCTTCTCCGGCGCGATGACTGACTGCAATGAGGCCATCCGCCCGGTTCATGACCGAATGCCGGTTCTCCTGCATGAACATGAATATGCGCAATGGCTTCATGGCAGCTTTGACGACATCCTAGGTTTTCAAGAGCGCTGCTTTCCTGATGAACTGATCGCCATGGAGCGGACCAGCGAGCCATGGAACAAGCCACGCTCAGCGCCCTCGTCTGCCGCGACGCTGCTGTGACCCCGGAGCAGGAACGATGGGCCGAGGCGCTCGCTATCGAGCGGCGCTTTGGCGAACAGGCGCCAGAGCATATGTATCGCTCCGGTGAGGGCCGCGGATCAGGCGGCTTCGCGTTGATCTTCTGCGGCGCGCCAGTTCCAGGGGAGCAGTTCGTGGAGACGGTTCTGGGGGATGTCGGCGATGCGCGCGAGGACGTCGGCGAGCCAGGCCTGCGGATCGATGTCGTTGAGCTTTGCCGTGCCGATAAGGCTCAGCATGAAGGCCGTGCGTTGACCGCCGCGGTCTGAACCAGCGAAGAGCCACGATTTTCTGCCCAATGCTATACCTCTCAGCGCGCGTTCCTCCGCGTTGTTCGAAAGGCAGATGCGGCCGTCATCGAGGAACGCGGCGAAGGCCGGCCATGCCTTGAGCATGTAATCCATGGCCTCGGCCACATCGCTGTTCTTCGATAGCTTTGACCGATTGTCCCGGATCCATTCTTCCAGATCGGCAACCAGCGGTGCGCTGAGTTCCCGGCGGAAGGCAAGACGCTCCTGGGCCGGTCTGCCGTTGATGGCGCGCTCAATGTCGAAGATCGCGTCGATGCGGCGGACCGCCTCCACTGCCAGCGGCGAGATGACGGCCTTTTTGCGGCGCTTCTTGATCTGCGCGGCGACATCGGCCAGTTCGAAGAAATAACGGCGCGCGTGGCTCCAGCATAGGGCGCGGGTCAGCGGCGCCGGCAGTCTGTTGGCATGGAACAACGCATTATAGCCGGCATAGGCATCGGCCTGGAGGATGCCCGTCCAGCTGCGCAAATGACCCACGGGATGCTCGCCTCGCCGGTCACGGGAATAATGGAAGATCGCTGCCGGCGGCGCTGGCCCGCCGAATGGCCGATCATCCCGGACATAGGTCCAGATCCGGCCCGTATCGGTCTTGGTTTTTGCCAGCACCGGCACCGTGGTGTCATCGCCATGCAGTCGCTCGGCGGCCAGGACATGCGCCTCAATCAACAGATAGAGCGGCATCAGCGCAGCGGTGCAGGTGCCGACCTGATCGGCCAGGGTCGAAAGGCTCAGGTCCACGCCCTCGCGGGCATAACGATCCCGCTGGCGGTTGAGCGGCTGATGCGCGCCGAACTTCTCGAACAGCAGCATCGCAAGGAAGCTCGGGCCAAAGAGTCCGCGGGGCGTGACGTGGAACGGTGCCGGCGGTTGGGTGATCTTCTCGCAATCGCGACAGGAGAACTTCTCCCGAACGGTTTGGATCACCTTCCACTGGCGCGGCACGACCTCAAGCGTCTCGGTGATATCCTCACCCAGCTTGCATAGCCGATCCGAACCGCAGCAGGGGCATGCCTCGGGCGCGGCGATGACGAAGCGTTCGCGGGGCAGATGCTCGGGCAAGGGCTTGCGCGCGGGCCGCTTGCGCTCGAACGGTGCGACATTGGTCTTCGCCGCTGCCAGGGCAGCCAGAAGCTCATCTTCGCTGGCAGCGGTCTCGCACTCCTCGAAGGTCAGTTCCATCTGGTCGAGCAGATGGCGTGTGCGTTCGGACCGCTGGCCAAAAAGGGTGCGGCGCATCTTCTCGTTCTGCAGTTCGAGAAGGGCGTTACGGGCTTCTAGGTCGGCGTTGATCGCCTTGATGCGGGCAACTTCAGCGGCGACTGCCTCGGCAGCGGCAAGCCGCTCGCGAAGGCTGTCGATCTCTGCTTGCGCCTCGTTCCCCATGGCCAACGACATAGCGGAAAAGCACCGGAATCCCTAGCTTTTTAGGTCATGCCGGGGCTTTTATCCGGCCAATGTCGGGCGCCATGTGGCCTGCGGATTACGCCAGTCGATCGCCTCCAACATGCAGGCCATCTGCGAGGGGGAAATGGCGATCACGCCGTCCACCGCAGAGGGCCAAATGTACTTCCCGCGCTCCAATCGCTTGGCATAAAGCGACATGCCCACGCCGTCATGCCAGATGATCTTGCAGAGGTCGCCGCGGCGTCCCCTGAAAATGTAGAGATCCCCGGCGAAGGGATCACGCCCGAAACTCTGCTGCACTTGGAGGGCCAGGCTACGCATGCCGCGACGCTTATGTGCTGCAGCACATAAGCGGCGTTATGCGGCGCGTGGGATTATGTGGAGTCCTGGGCGGCCAGGCTAATTTTACTTAATAAATACATGCTGATGAGAGATCTGTGCGGGCAGGATGACGCCGTGGGTCGCTGCGTTCGCTGACGAGCTCGGTTCGCTGAGGCACACGCCGCTGACCATCCGATGTTACATCGATTGCGCTCGTCATTTTGCCGCTTGGCTTGCAATCGAGAACGTCGAGCTCAGTGAAGTGGGAGACGACGCTCTTGGCCGGTTCGCCAAGCACCGTTGTCGTTGCGGGGGTTATCGACGCGCCGTGCCGCACTCGACCAGCTATCTGAGCCGCGTTCATCGTTTTGTCGTGTTTCTCGCCGGACGCGGTGTCGTCGCGCCGCTGGCTGAAGCGATTGCCAGCCCCGTCGATCCCTTGGTTCGTGATTTCCAGGAGTGGCTCATGCGCCATCGAGGCATTCGCGACCGAACGGCCGTGCGGCACGGAAGGATGATAATGCGACTGCTCCCTTCGCTGGGATCAGACCCACATGCATACAACCCAGCGGATATCAGAATGGTTATTCTAAATGAGGCCCAGCGCTGCTCTGTAGCGTACACCAAGACGATGATCACCGCTCTGCGCGGATACTTGCGTTTTCTGGCCGCCGCTGACCTGTGTCGTCCTGGCCTTGAACACGCAGTACCGCGCATTCCACAATGGCGACTCTCATCATTGCCACGCTATCTGTCGCCTGATCAGGTCGACCGGATCGTCGCTTCCTGTGACCTGCGAACCAGACGGGGCATTCGCGATCGTGCGATTCTGCTCCTCCTGGCGCGCCTCGGACTGCGCGCGGGCGACATTTGGGAGATGCGCCTTGGGGACATCGATTGGGATTCTGGAACCTTGCGGGTGAAGGGCAAGGGGCGCTGCGAGACTCTTCTTCCCTTGCCTCAGGATGCTGGCGATGCCGTGTTTGATTATCTCGATGGCGCTCGCCCTGAAGTCGATGACGACCGCATTTTCCTGAGGGCGGTCGCGCCGTTTCGACCTTTCTACGCTTCTCCGTCGATTTCTCACATCGTGGCCCTTGCTGTGAAGCGAGCCGGTATTGACGATCCGCCATCGCGTGGTGCGAACCTGCTGCGCCATTCGGCAGCGACGCACATGCTCCGCAGCGGTGCGACGCTCCAGTCGGTTGGCGCCGTCCTGCGCCACAAGTCTCTGGAGACCACGAACCTATACGCCAAGGTCGATCTCAACATGCTGGAGCGGATCGCACAGCCTTGGCCGSGGGAAGTAGCATGTTAAGTGTCGATCTCGCGCGCTATGTCGCGCTTCATGAGGCGCTGGGATTCAGATTCCGGACGCAGCGGAGTCTGCTGCGCATGTTCGTCGCCTACGCGGAACGCCACGGCGATGCCCTGATCAAAAGCGATCGGGCGATCGCCTGGGCGGTCGAGGCACCTTCCCCCGAACAGCGACGCAACCGCCTCCTTACGGTTCGCCGGTTCGCGATCGCAATGCACGCCGAAGACCCCGACCACGAGGTGCCCGCGGCCGACGCGCTGGGTCGTGGGCTTTTTCGGCGAACGCAGCCCTACATCTATTCTGCCGGAGAGATCGAGAGGCTGATGGCCGCCGCCGCTTCGCTCGGTCCGAGCGGCACGCTTCGCCCGCTCACCTACTTCACATTGTTTGGCTTGCTCGCCGCGACCGGTATGCGGATATCCGAAGCCCTGGCTTTACGACTAGGCGATGTCACCGAAGACGGGCTGATCGTCGCTAACACCAAGTTCAAGAAAAGCCGGCTTATTCCGATCCACAGCACGACCCGAGCTGCCATCGATCGCTACCTCTCAGTCCGTTTGACGATCGCTGGGGGCACCCCAGCTCTGTTTGTCTCCAACACTGGAACTCCGCCTCGCTATGACACGGTCAGCGCGTTGTTCCGGCAACTTTCGCGCAATATTGGATTGAGGGGCGCCCCAGGTCAGCCGGGGCCGCGCATCCATGATCTGAGGCACAGCTTCGCCGTGAGATCGCTGGAACAATGCCCATGCAATGGCGACGCCGTATCGCACCATGTCCTCGCCCTCAGCACATATCTCGGCCACGCTCACGTCAGCGACACCTATTGGTATCTTCAGGCCACCCCAGGCCTGATGGCGCAGATTGCCGATGTTGGTGAGACCTTCGGCCGGACAGGTGCAGCATGACCGCGCTCGCACCCCCTCTGTCCCGGTTCCTCGGGGAGCACCTTCCTCGCGATCAGCGTGCCAGCCCGCACACCTGTGACGCCTACGCCTATAGCTTTCAATTGCTCGTCACCTTTGCGGCGCGGCAGCTGCAGAAGGCGCCGTCGCAATTGGAAGTCGAAGATATTGGTGTGCCGATGATCCTTTCCTTTCTCGAACATATCGAACAGGATCGAGGTAACAAGGCGCGATCTCGCAATGCGCGATTGGCGGCGATCAAGTCTTTCTTCCGTTTCCTTGAATATCGTGTGCCAGCGTGTCTCGACCAGTCACTTCGCATCCGCGCGATTCCAATTAAGAAGACCGACGAAGCTCTCGTCACTTCGCTTACGCGAGCTGAGATTCAGGCGCTCATCAATGCACCCGATCACAGAACCATTTCCGGCGCTCGAGACCGTGCGATGCTCCATCTCGCCTTCTCTGCAGGCCTGCGCGTCTCTGAGCTGGTGGGACTACGTCTCGATCAACTCGATCTCCAAAGTCCGGCTACCATCCACGTCATGGGCAAAGGGCGGCGGGAGCGCGTGCTTCCATTGTGGAAGGAAGGCGTAATCTCGCTCAAGGCTTGGCTCGCCGTCCGTCAACAACGTCAAGATGGGGCGTTATTTCTGAACGCCGCCGGCCTCGCCATGACCAGATCTGGATTCGAATATATCCTCGGGAAGCATGTGGCCACAGCCGCTCAATCTTTTCCGTCTATCGCAGCAAAGCGCGTGACGCCCCATGTCCTGAGGCACAGCTGTGCTCAGCACATGCTGCAAGCCACGCGCGATGTTCGAAAGGTGGCGTTGTGGCTGGGCCATGCCAGTCTGCAAAGCACCGAGGTCTACTTGCGTGCCGATCCAACCGAAAAGCTCGAAGCCTTGGCAGCCGCGGGCGGGCCCACCCTCCAGCCAGGGAGGTTCACGCCGCCGGACAAACTCATCGCCATGCTGAAGGAGGCCCACCATCCAAATTATGCTGAGTGATATCCTCCCGGTTCGTGGGCGGCCCGTGCCTGGCCGCCCAGGACTCCACATAATCCCACGCGCCGCATAACGCCGCCACCTCGGCAAAGCCCTGCGCTGCCTGCTCCATCTGCCGCCGCCATCTGTAAATCTGGTTCGGCCGCAGATCAGCACGGCGGGCAATCTCCGCCACGTTCGCCCCGGGCGCCGAAACCGCAGCGACCAGTTCGCGCTTCTGCTGGTCGGTCCAGACGCGCCGCCGTTCTGGGCCCGAAATTACCGTCATCTGACTCATCGCACCGTCCCTTGTACCGGTGCAAACACCAGTGCTTGCACCGGTGCCATCTCGAAATATCAGCCGATCACTGCAAGGCGGCCCTCACCGGAGCGATACGAGCATATAGCCGAGCGTGTCACTGCGCTGGCCGTGGCGGGTGATGAGACGGGCGTGGCCCGCTGGATCGCGATCGCCGACCGCTTCGATCAGCTTCGGGATCGGCCAGAGGGGTTTCTTCAATGAAGTACGGCAGCCTGGTCAAACTGTGAGGGTGCATGGCAAGCGGGAAATCAACGTCCGCCTTTCCAAATTCCACTCTCCAAGTCCGTCCGAGCATTTTCCCTGCGTCAAAGCGTTCAATTCAAAGTTTCAGAGGGATCCCACATGCGGTCGAAGAGCGTCCACGGTGGCCACCAGTCCTGCCGCCTCCATGTCCAGCAAAAGGTCATGTGCGGACTTTTCGGGCCTGCGAAAGCGCCCGCGCATCCGGCGAATTGCCGCGACGGCGCGGCCCGTATCAAGCGCGATGGTATCGGCAATAAAGTCGTCTGCCGACCGGACTTCCAGATTCAAGCTCTCCAGCAGGGCCTCCGGGAAGTCCTTGAGATTCTCCGTCACGATCGCGGCGGCCTGAGTCTTTACGGCCGCAGCGATCACATGCGCATCGTCCGGATCCGGTAGGGCCTCCACCAGCGGAGTGAGATGAGCGAAATCAACAACCTCCGCTTCGCCAAATGCCTGACGCATTCGGGAAATTTGGGTTGCTGCGATTTCCTCCGCTTCCGCCTGCGATCGCCCCTTGCTGACGAGTATCTTCGCGATGGCTCGGCCCGTTTCCTCTAGAACTGGCGCCGACCATCTGATGCGAAAGAAATCCGCTTCCGCCAATGTCAGCAACAGGTTTCTGCGCAGCACGCTGGCAAGCGTGCAGGCATCAATGAAGGCCGTGTAGCGATTGGCGAACAAGGATCAGAACAATTCGGCGTCGGCCGCCGCCAGATCGTCGAGTGCCTTGGAGCGAATCCCATCCCGCTCACGCTTGTAAGCAAACAAATCCTCGGCGCGCACGCGCCGGTGGCGCCCCACCAATGTGTGGGCAATCTCCTTCTTGTTGAGAAGGGAGATGAGATAGGGCCGCGACACGTTGAGCACGTCAGCAGCCTGCTGGGTCGTCAACATCTGACTGATCGGCACGAGGGTGACTGCGTCTCCCTTGCCGATATGCCTGAGCAGTTCCATCAGCAATTGGGATATGGCGGGTGTCAGTGTGATTTCGGTGGGGGTCTTGTCCCCCTCTTCCAGGAGGCGCAATTTTGCATCGCCGGCGGCATGCGCGGCAATGATCTTGCGAAGCTGATTGGCAGCATCCTTCTCACCAGCGGAGGGCAAGCGGCTACCGATTTCTTCCGCAAAGGCGGGCATGGTCATGGCGCGTCTCCTCTCGGCCTATATGGTCAATAATCGCAGCAAACGCAACCATCGAAGCAGACGAAACATCTCCTGCGCTGGCAGAGCAGACATTCCCACACCAGCATCTCACGTCACGACAGGATCCTGCCAGGTCGTGCGAAGCTCGAAACCTGTGGGTGAACAGCACCGTATCCACCGGTGCTAATTGTGACCTAAGCTGCTCGGGTCGGCTCATTTAACGGTCCGCACCCCACTCGTAGAGCCTTGCGCCTTAGCTCGAGGCCATTGATGATCACCAATTCCTAACAAGCCATTTGTTGTTACCAAAATGCCGGTTCATGATCATCAACGCGGATAGCATGGAGCAGACGATCCTGATCACCGATCCGTGGACGGTCGCGAGGCGGAATCGGTCGATTGCCAGACGCCTTTCCCTGAGTGAGAGAGAATCTGCTGCCGCGCTTTGTGCCACCTGTTACAGAAGCGCATCTGCGCATCGCCGGCGGCATGCGCGGAGCTGTAAATAGGCGGGAAGGTCGTGGGGGATTTCCACCCTCGCTACATGATTGATTATGGCAACAACCCGAAGCCCGACATCCGCTAACGCAGTTTGGAGAGTAGACGGCCCGCCGCACCATGTTCCGCTGCCAGATTACGATTGTAGCTGAGCGGCATCTTGGGCGATTTCCAGCGTAGTGCATCCATGATCCCGGCGATATCCTCACCCGCCGCGAACAGGTCGTTGGTGATCCCAATGCGCGTCGAATGCGCGCTGATCCCCTTGACCCATTGGGCCAGTTCGTCCTTGCTCAAATCCGGTAAGAGTCCTGCGTCCCAGGCCCCCTGGACCCGCGTCTTGAAAATCTGCGTTACCGCCTGCGGCTGCAACGCGGCACCGCCCAGGCTGACGGCCGTCATCGGATCGATGCCAGTGCGCCGCGCTGCCTTGGCTTCTGGCATCAAACTGGACAATCCCCATTGCGTGGCGGCGGCCTCCCGGCGCGCTGCAGCACGCGACACAGCGGGATCGACCGCCTTCAAGCGCTTGATAAACAACCGCCGAAAGATAGGTCCCTTCGTTATTTCAGGAACGCCCAGCAGATCGGCCATCACCGCGATCCAAGCGTTCAGGGCCAGGGTGCTCCGCATCGAGAGGAATGCGGTTGCCCCCTCCCCTTCCTGATCCGCTTTATGGCGCGGGATATGCAGTAACCGGGTGTCGGGATCACTAGCCGGCTGGATATGGGCGATGTCGATCGCGACCAATTCGGAAGCGCGCAGGCCCGTATCGTAGGCGACCGACAGCAACGCCCGGTCCCTCATCCCCTTTTCGTCGTGGGGGCATCCGTCGAGCAGCGCTTTCAGGCTCATCCCTCGCGCGTCGCCGTCAAAAACGTCGCTGACCGAACCCTTGTAGCGCAACGGCCGCGCCTGGCGCTGGGCGGTTCCCAGTTCGCGGCGCAAGGCCTTGAGCGTCAGCGCGACCAGCTTGTCCTTGGTCGGGTCGGGCAGATCGAACAGCCGGTGGAAGGTCGCGATCGCCCAGAGGGTGCGCGAAAGCGTCGCCGGCTTCGCCTTGGCGAGACTGCCCTCCCCCGCTCCGCGCGCCTTTAAATACTGGATTACCGAAATAGGCTGCGCTGGCAGCGCGCTCACCCCAGACCGGCGACATGCCTCGCCAAAGCCCGCCATGTCTGCAAGCAGACCGCGTACCGTGTTGGCGGCCATGGCGGCCAGCGTCGCCTCGACCAGATCAAGATTCGCGGCGGGCCGGCCCGTGGTCGGCAGCATCGCCAGAGCGGCTTCGAACCGCTGGAGCGGGGTGAGCGCTTGCTCCGCCGCGCGCTCCGCCCTGCGCTGCGCGACATATTGCTGGCGCGCGCCATAGGCCCAACGCTGGCCCGGTGCGGGCAGGACCAGTGTGGTCGGCCGAACTCCCTCGGCGGTCGCCAACGGCGCGAGCGGTCCAATCGCCACCGATGGGTCGGCTTCTTCAATGACCAAGGGCGCAACATTGCCCTCCGCTGCGCGGACCGATACCGCTTGCCCGTCCTCCATCGGCTGGTCGTCGCCCATGACCGCGCTTCCAGCGACGTCCGTTTGCTCCACCGAAGGAACAGGCGTATGATCCGACTCGAAGGCCGGATCGAGAAAGGCGCGCAGCCCGCGCAACGGTCTTCTGCCTTCGCCAGTCATCCCAGTCCGCTCATATTGGTACAAATCGAAGGCAAAATCATATAGCGAACAACATTTTGGATCAATGATAATGGCCCTTGTCATTGATCCAATATTTTAGATGCACCAACAGACTTTCTAAAAACGTCTTTCAGTTTAATATCTGATCCGATAACCCAGACAAACAGGCCGTTTAATGAATCGAGTCTGGAACGATACACCTCGCCATTAAAGGCGAGATTTTGGCGAAAAATGATGGCTTCCTCCCCTCCCCTGCTCGATCCGGCCTTGCTCCTTGCCTATGCCGACGCGCAAACCGCGCTCGCACGGGTGGAAGAACGCCTCCGGCTCAGTCCCGTCCGCCTGCCCTGGAAGGCGCGCATGGCGCTGGCTGAGCGGCAAGCCCTGGCCGGGATCGACGCCTATGAACTCCCCGAGGACGCGGTCACGATCAACGGCCGAGGACGCGCCATCACCAGTGCCTATGACCTGACCCATTGGAAGCACGCCATCGGCATGCCGATCACCCTGGACGAACTCATGGCCGACCCCTCTGCCCTGCTGGCGTGGCTCGGTGCTGAAACCGGTCCTTCCGACGAGCACATCCCGGGCCGCCGCGAGCCATGGGAAATGCTACCGGCAATCGAGGCCTGGAGCAAGGCCTGCCAAGTACTACCCCCCTCCCCTCCCCTGCTCCATGGCGGCCGGATCGCCGCGCTGTGGCGGCAGTTCGCGCCCCTCGCCCGCGGTGATGTCGTGGCCAGCCTGCTGATCGGCGATCGCTGGGGTCCGGGGCGCTGGAACGGATCGCAAGGTGGACTGACAGCCCTCGGCCTGCAACGCGCGGGCGGTCCCTGGAAGATCGCTTCAGGCCACGAGCTCGACCACCTCTGGCTCGGAGCCATCGTCGCCGGGGCGAACGCCCATCTCGACCTGGAGGTGCAACTGCGAAGCTATGCGCAGCGGGCCGCTCTCCATCTTGCGGACCGCCGACGGCTCGGACGACTCAAGGACGTGATCCTGTTCGCGATGGCCCGTCCCGCCATTACCAGCAGCCAGGTCGCGAAGCAGTTTGGGCTGACGTCCGCCGGCGCGATCAAGCTACTGGCGACCGCCGAGGCCGAGGGACTGCTCATCGAGCGGACCGGTCAGGCGAGCTTTCGCAGCTACACGATCCCCGTCAGCGGGGTGGCCCCCTCCCCCGCCCGATCTCGGCCGCCGGTCATCGACCTCTTTGAGCCCACAATTTGGGATGATGAGGGTGAAAATCACGTCCCGCCAGAGCCCCTGTGAGCGCCAAAACGAGGGCACCCCTTACCATTTGACCTGAAAGATTTCGATGCGTCCTACGGCCTTCTGACAGCATTTTAGGGATATTTCATGTTTTGTTCGCATGCTCCGCTTCTGAGTTGCATCGAATTGGGTAACGACGCGTGCGTGATCGCTCTGTTCACGTGAGGTTTCTTAATACTGGAGGGGTACTGCATCATTCTATCGTAACAGCTTTGGTGTGGCCGTCCGATCGACCGGGTCCCCCGACGGTCCTTCCCAGATTAAGGCGACTTCATAAGTTCATCAGATGCAGTTTTCGCTAGGCCGATCAATGTAGCTAGGAAAGTATTCCGTCCCCCGCCTCGGGTGGCTACCAGGTCCGCAGCGGAAAGCAGCTCACTGATGAATTCTTCTGTGCCACGCTGCCTGATTGATGCAAGGCCGTTATAAAGGTGCGGCGTATTGTGGCCATTCATAGCGACCGTCAGATGCCTCAAACGCCAGCATCATTTACGGCGCAGCGACCCTCATCGGGGTAAACCGGAGGATTTTCTTGCGGGGGGAGCTACCTCTAACAGCGGTCTAGTTGGAGGAACATCGAGAAGTTTTATGAAGGTAATCTCATCTAAAAATTCAAACTCAAATCTCAGCGCCGTAGGCGCCATGGTTATGGGATTATGGAGAAGTTAGAGAGTTAAGAGAAGTCGCACCTGATGCGAATCGTGCTGACTCCACGATTCGCAGATTTTGGGGTCGGCGCGATGGCACGATAGATCATCCGTGATGGCACGTTCTCAGCGGCGCGATAGCACGATCGGGCTTCTGTGATAGCACGATTGCCTAAACTGAGAGCGGCGACACTCTGGCTCTGATAGCACGATGGAATGCAGTCGTGGCCTATCTACTTTCGTCGCTAAGCCCCGGCTTCGAATCAGTTTTCTTGCTGTTTCGGCTTTTCCCACCATTGCCGAAAACGAGTTGTGAACGACTCTAACGTGCTATCGGGGATGAGCTTTCCGCCGATCCAAAAATGCCTTGTGGATGTTCATCGTGCTATCAGGCACCGGGCTGTCACATTCGTCAAACATCTTTCTTGCAGGTGGCTTACCGTTGCAGGGTTCAGCCAGTTCGCATTTCTCGATCTCCCTAGGTATTAATGTGCCTAAATGAGGACTTCCCCCTCTCCTGCCGTCAGACCGCGGATCGATCACGCGTAGCGATTGCATAGTCAATCGCGGCGTCAGTCCTGTTAGGGACTTTCGATCCGAGACGTGTATGTGCTGGAGCCTGAGGACGCATCGATTACCATGATGGCAGTGTATTGGGTGGGCCGTGCGGTAAAATGAAGAAGTGCGGTGTGACCGACTTACAGGCCAGTCCTTCCTTGAACGCGCATTGCGAAGTGGGGTTTTGAGTCAAATAAACTTGGGGGAGCCGTAAGCGTTCCCCTGCTATACCAATGCAAAGGGTCGCTGATCTCGCTCAGAATGCTGAAACGTAGAGGCAGGGTTCGGAAGTCGCCATGCGAGCAGCTTCAGCAATGGACAAGATTGTGCATAGCGGCGCTGATAATAGCCGACGTGGAAGCTAATTATTTGTCTGCAGCATCAGCGGAACATCCCGCTTTAATAACCGGCAACTCGCCCTTTGGCAGGGGGCATCCGGATTCGCCTAACAGGCATAAGCGTAGAATTCGTTCGGCTACCGTGACCAAATGGGACGCAGAGATTGCACGCTTAAATGGGCAGGCGGTCGTAAGATCATCGCACCGCGTTACGAGAAATCGGGTGCTCGTACCTGCTTGACTTACTTAAGCCGCTGAGCGCTGGTGGATGCAATCGTTTAGTCGGGAGCGATGCCTCAAATCGACTAACACAAACTTTGAAGCGGACCACGTACCGGGGAGGCATGGGGGGGGGGCGAAGGCTCGTGTTGCCGAAGGCAACATCTTATCTATTTCATTGAAAAAACACGATAATAATGGATTTTGCGCTTTCTTGTTCTTAGAAACCTTGGGGCTGCTGGCTGAGGTCAGATTCATAGCTTCTGTATCCCGTTGTGAACGAAATAATCGTCTATCTGGTGTTTCCAAAGATATTGCGCATCGGCTTCCAACTAGCCGTACTCGAGAGAGCCATTGAATTCTTATTCGATTTTCGAAGAGGATAAGAGCCGGAAAGGGGAGGGGGGCAGATATCAGCCCCGTTGCACTGACGTCGTCCTGACGCATGCTCGCATCGTGCTATCAGACACGGCCTTGAGAGTGGCGTAACGGAGGTCTTGTCAGGGGACATCCTCTACAGTTGGGCGTGGAGCACCAGGGTAAATATGAGGCATTTCCGCTATCCGCGATAGCACGATGAACCGTACATTCTGATCTAATAGGAGTTGCCGAGAGGCATCTTTTCAGCGGGAGGAAGCCGACTTCCAACCGATGGGACGCAAACTAAGTCATCTGCAAACCCTCTAAGCCGGTTAACTGCCGGGCAAGGTGTGCTTGTTCCGCTGGTGATGGCTCTTCATGAAAAAGTAGAAGCGCTTGGAATAATTCGCCGGCAATTCGGTAAGGTTGTTTGCAATGTAATTATCAAACCTCGCCATCAGAACGTCGAGGTCCCAGCCTGGGAAATCCCGGCGAATGGCAGTGTAGGTTTCCTGATCGATTACATCTTGTGCACGGTTACCGCGGCGCCGGGTTGCCGGCTTTGCAGATGAAACGGGGGCAGGGGAGGGCGAAAGGGTTTTTGGCCCTTGTGAAGACACGCGAAAGCCATTTGCCGTGCTGGCAACCAAGGCTGCCATGTCGGCCGGGGAAACAAGATCCTCGGGATCTATTAGCGTTTCCGCAAGGCGTTTAACGCTCCGCGTTCGCGTGGCCGGCACAACCTCTCGTTTTGGTTCTGCTGCGGAAGGGGCGGGTAGAACTTGCTGAGGCTTTGCCTTCCCCTGCCAGTCTTTGCGCATTACCATCCAAAGCTTTGGATGGGCCGACTTCTCGTCCAGCACCTCTAGATGCAATTCGGGCAAGGAATCGGCACGCGCAATGGCCAGCAGCGACGCCTTGAACTTAGCTGACGTTTGCTCGCTACCGCTCTTCTGAAGAAGTGTGTCGAAACCGATAGTAAAGCCTTCCGCACCATTACCGCCGGCGTGCTTGCGTGCAGCGCGATAGAGCCAACGCTCTATCCCTCCCTTAAGATCAAAATACGCGGGATCGACGGTCAAGACGGACTTTTGGTCCAGGACGCCGTCGAAAAACCATTTTGCAAGCGTCACTTCGATGCACAGGACTTTATTGCGTCGCTCGTCGATCAACTGGGTCCAGCTATCGATCCACGAGAAAGTCACTTCCCTGGATTTGCCCTTCGCGCAAATATTCGTCTTTATGGTGGTGGCCTGCAGCCGATCGAGCGCGTCGCGCATCCGCTCATAGGCTCTCCCGGATGTATCACGGCGGATCAGTTTCATAATATCCGCTGGATGAACGCGGATCGTAGGAGACAAGTTGTTCGAGCGCTGCCGCTGCTCGTTCAAATAGGATGCGAAGAAGATCATGATGTCCGCGTCCCATATAGTCGCCATCCCGTAGTGCGGGTTGGCTGAAACGTGGACGCTCACCTGGCCATTAGGACTAAGATATTGGATCGGCTTCACGCGCTTCTTCGCTAGCGAGAAGAAGGGGCGTTGCATCGTCTCCTGATAGTCGCGCAACGATATATCCCCAAAGTCTGGCAGGGGCGTGAACATCTCAAAACTGAGCTGGACCTGCCGGCCAAGACTAGGGGGGGATTCCACCATTTTCTAAAACGCTCGAACGCTAAAAGCTGCAAGATGTTGCCGTCGGCAACATCCATGCGAACATAATGATTTTAAACGGCAAATCGGCCATTTTGTGCATTTGACAAATGGGCGCTGAGCTTGCCTCACGCCTTACCCTTTGCCCAAATCCTGGAGCGCTCAATGGCAGCCCTCAAGCTCTCCATGAGCTCGTCAATGGAACTCTCAGAAGGAACGATCTTGATCATCAACTCGCTGGCGCGATCACGTTCGACCACTCCGAATTCACGGCCCGATTGCGTAAGAAGGCTCTGCTTTTGCCTCCGTGCCCGGGCTTGCTTATTGTTCGCCGCAGACAGCAACCGCGTCACCACTTCATTGGCGGGGATAATCGCTTCGTCGAAACTCTGTTTGAGGCTCTGTTCCTCTGCGATCGAGCGGGCAGCATCTTCCATTCGCTGGCGCTTTTCCTGATCATCAATCAAAGGCAGGAGAGGCTTCGCGAAATGGAGAGTCAGATCGCGCGGTGAGCCAAAGGCAGAGACAATCGTCTGCGGCATCTCGGCAAGAGCAATATAGCGGGAAAGCGTGCCGGGACTCAGCTTCAGTCGCTCGGCCATCCGGCGCTGCACGCCTTCATAATGGGACTTGAGGGCCTCGCGATAATTTGTCGCCCGTTCGTAGTCGGAGATATCTTCCCGTTCACGGTTTTCGATATCCGCGACGCGAAATGCTGCCTCGTCGGTTAGATCCTCGATCGATGCATAGAGGCTGATCTCGGGATGATTATTGGCATTGAGCCAGGCGATCGCCCAATGCCGCCGCGTACCGGTGATCAGTTCATAGCGCTTCTCCCCATTGGGGGTCGGACGGACGATGACAGGAATTCGGTTCCCATTTTCCGCGACGAGCGAGTCAATCAACGTGCGGACTCGATCTTCGCTCAGGGCTGAATAGTCCCGTGCGTTGCCCGGCCAGATCGACACTTCATCAGGCTTGAGCGAAATCGCCGGCTTTTTTAGCATCTTGGCGGCTTCTTCGAAATTATCGAGCCGCCGCGTCGCGAAATTCATTGGTTTGCGGGCGCGGGACTGGGCTGGCCCTTCAGCAGCGGACGTGCTCTCACCTTGCTCTGCAGCCGCATTGGCAATGACTTCGTCGAATAACGCGCGCTTGCTCATGCGGCCTCACCATCCAGCATATTTTGATCGCCAAAACCCGTCAGACTCGTGGAGGGCCATTGTTGCCGGATCACATGAAGGATCTCCGAAAAAACCAGATCGAGGTTGTCTCGGCAACGGGTAAAGGTTTTGTGCGAGGAGATCGGCTTGTCGGACTCATAGACCGACCGGAACTCCTGTACCGAATTCTTGATTTCTTCAGACGCTAGAATGGGATTGGTCAACATGTTCGTGCCGCACATCTGCTGCAAGATACGCAGCATACCGGCCTCCCCATCGGCGGATCGCGAGTAATTTGAGGCAACAACTCGAATAAAGTCGTAATTCACGCCCATGTTATATTCATTGAGAGCTTCCAGCGTGTCGGCAATGTTGGTCATGAAGTGAATTGTCGATAGAAAATCGAGCTGCCGGGCCGGAACCGGGACAACGAGACCGCTCGCAGCGGCCATAACATTCATCCCGAGAAATCCCATTGCTGGAGGTGGATCGAGTAGCATCACATCAAATTCGCGGCGAACTTGACTGATACCGGCCCTGAGCAAACCGAACCTACGCATGATCTCTTCGCGCCCTTCCGCGCCTGCGACCATGTGCCACTCAATTTCACCCAGGCCTAGGCTCGACGGGACGATCTTGGTCGTTGGCCAAGCGGTATCACGGATGGTGCGGCGAAATTCGCTGAGCGGCGCGGAAGGAGCCAAGAAATGCGCAAGCGTCTCGTCGCTATCCCAGAGTTCTTCCTGGTCCACGTCGAACAAGGAACTGGTCGAGGCTTGAGGATCGCAATCTACGACGAGTACCCTTAGCCCCTGAAGCGCAAGATAATCGGCCAGATGCTTGGTGATCGTGCTTTTCCCGACGCCACCCTTGAAATTCTGAACGGCTAAAACGACCGCAGGCTCATGTGCCTGCTTTCCCGGAATGATCCCGAGAGACTGACGGATGAGCGTCAGATCCTCGAGCGTGTAATAGCGCCGACCGTTGGCACCAATCTTGGGGGCCGGCAGCCGACCTTTCGCCTCTGCCTTAGTCAACGCCTCGGGAGTGCGACCGATTAAATCCGCTGCGCGTCCCGGACCAAAGGTCAATTCGAGATTTTTCCGGGCCCGCGGTCGAAAAGCGACCTTCTTCAACTGGGCACTAAGGGCCTCACCGTTTTCGACCATGGCCTTCAGGTTGGAAACGGTATCAATCATAAAGGAGCCCCAGCCGAATCATTCGCGAAGTACGGTTGCCAATAAAATATGAAGCATCGCTATGGTTGTCAATAAATTGCCGGTTTAGGAGATTTTTTCCGAACTAGGTTGCGACGGAAGGTTCGAAAATGCTCTTTTGCCACGAACCACCTGTATCTGCAGCCACCTTTCCTCGTACCCAGAAGGTGCGAAAGGCAATGCCCTGTACTGATTTCCCGCCTCAACATGCACACGGCGCGAAAGGACGGGGACAAATCACCGCATACTCGTCCCTTGGTTGGCCATGTGCCAAGGTGAGGATGCTTTGCGCGAGTTCGGACGAAGCAGCACAATAGCCCCGTCACGCAGCGATACGCTGCGGCTCACCTTCTCAAAGAATCCAGTCCGCATCTGAAAATCGTTTGACCGATGGCACTTGATCGCTCCAACCAGCGGCGGCTTATCTGCCGATAAGCTTCACCCCTATGTCGTCGGCCAATTTGACGAGTCCCGCATAAGTCGCGTCATCTCCGACAAGGTCAACCGATGGCGCGGTAAGGGTCAAAAGACCCGGCGCAAGCCGGTCCCCAAAGAGGATGATCGCCTGAGCAGTGTCGTCCTGGCGAGACACCCAGCATAAGCCTTGCACGTCGGCGCATTGGGCATGAACCGCTTCGGCCCATGCTCGCGTCTGCGGGTAGAGATCCTTTTCCGTGTCAATCAGATCGGCGCGTGGGATACCAAGCTTCCGCAGGGCCTTGTTGGTGAGGTTCGCAAGCGTCAGCTCGGCAGCTGAAATGAGCTGCGAATGATGATGATGCCGGATTTTCCGCTTGGCGACTGTCTTCAGGCCCGCTGCAAAGGGGACATCGTGGAAGACAGTTTCCATCACTGCACACTCGAAGGTCGTGCCGCCATAGACGGTTGGGATAGGATTGCCGGCGGCATCACAGATCGGACTGAACCGCGCATTGCCGTTGAGACCGGGATTAAACTGATCCGCCGTGTACACATCTGGATGGACACGATGAATGATCTCGCCAGATGTCCAGCTTGTCCGCTTCACCAACTTATCGAGGTCCGACGGCGGTGCCTTGATCAACCGCGTCGCACCAATGCCGGCAGCCGCGCGGGTCGCTGTCGGGACATCAGGAGCGGTGGACTTGCTGGACATTGGGGTGGCCGGACGTTTGGCCTTACCCATGCAGCACCCCTGCCATCTCGTCTTCGGCCGCCGCAAGCACGCGGTCAGGCGCGCTCGCCAAAATATCCTTCGGCGCCACGCCACCCAGGAAGCTGTTCGCAGACGCGAACCAGACCGCGATATCCCAATCTTCCAAATCATTGCCGAACAGCTTCAGGATTGGCGCGAGCTGCTTGACAGGGCGATAGCCCGCATCTGCATCGAGGGCGTAACCAGGATAATAGTCGCTGCCATTGCGCCGCAAGGCGAAGATCTTGCCCTCGCGCTTCCACTTGTTGGGCTGCGCGCTGGCATTTTGTCCGCTAAAACCAGCAATCTCTGATAGTTGGGCAGCGCTCAACCATTCTCCGCTTTCCAGAACCGCCTTGCGCGCTTCGGCGTTCATCCTCGCTTCGGTCAGCAGGTGCTCGGGCAACGGAACCTGTGGGACAAGGGCGTCGACCAGCTTTTCGAGCGTCGCATTTTCCTGATCAGCGATCTTGCGTACGATCATCGGTGCAATGAGGCGCACGGCCTCTGCAAATGCCGCAGTAATCCGCTTGCTGCCATGGTCGAGCTTGAGCGCAACGATCTGGTCATCGTCCGCCCCCTTCAGCCGCTCGCGGATTTCATGCACAGAACCGGCCAGCGCCTCAATGCCGAGACTGGCCAGTTCGCTATTGGGGATCGATGCCATCATCTGTTCCATTCGAATATCTCGGTTATCAATATACAGTGATAATCTTAATATTCAATGGTCCATCGTGACCGAGCCGGTTTGCTTTCGTAGGCAGTCGTAGCCGGTACTCGGGAACGCTCATCGCTCACGTGTACGAGACGATGGAAACCGCCGCCGACACACTCACGAATAATGCTTCGACATGGCGCTTGCTGGACCTATGCTCCCCGTCCAACGACTCGTAGGAGAGGGCATAATGAGGACGTCGAACGACGCCGGCTATCCATTCCATCGGTCACAGCCAGAGGCACGAAAGGCCATCGACGCGCTCCTTCGTGGGGATTGCGCAGAAGCTATTTGCATCCAACCCGAACTTGCCCTTCGCCCGCAAATGCGCGCCATGGCCGCGATGCGGCCCCCTTCATTCATGCATTAGAGGATTGCCGCGGTAGCCCGTCCGCGTCCTGCAGGTATCGGCATCGAGGAGATGTTACCGCCGCGTTCGCCGATGGGACCGGCACGCAAAGCAATCCATATTCAGGCTTGCAGCAATAACCCTTAATAAGAGCGTCCGCGGCACGCTCATATTAAGGGTTATTGGTCATTGGCACCGGACCCAGGCACGCGCGAATTGTAGCTGCCATGGCCGTAGCGAGGCCGGAAGAGAGGTGGCCGGGTTGGTCTGAACAGGGATCGGCACTTGATAAGTGGATCGTCTGCCGGTTCTTTGCTCGCACTGCCGATATGGGGCGTCATGTAGGG
>NZ_LTAB01000032.1:0-48569 GCF_001580035.1 Sphingobium sp. 22B
GGTGAAACAAACGCCAGCGATGCCGGTCGTCCGCGCAATACAGCCAGCCGCAGCAAATGCCCAGAGCGGACCCGAAACCGAGCGTCGTGAATAAGAGAGGCTAACCGAGCGTTTCCCGACATGACGGTCACGCCGCAGGTATAGCGCAGGTCGAATTTCGGCCTCGCTTCCTGCCAAAATGCTTTCAGTAGGAAGCTGCCCAAACCGGATTTCCGCTGCGTTTGGGTAGGCCGTGGGATAAGGCGAAATTGCCTCCCGATTTCACCCAAAAATCGGCAGAAAACTTGGCTATTTCGGAAATGCGTCAGAGGCCTTCGTAATGCGAGGGTCACGTGTTCGAGTCACGTAAGCGGCACCAGTCCTTCCGTAGGAACTTCCTGAAAAACCTAGTGAAAGTGTCTTTCGGCTTATGGCTGAGAGGTTGCCTTGTTTATGTACCTTTGGCTTGATCCCACGGCAACCCAATGGGTGAAGCGTAGGTGTTCTGAGGATCGCTTTGGGCTTCTGAATCAGCGATACTGAAGGAAAGACCCCTCAGTTCAGTCCGCAGCATTTCTTGTATTTCTTGCCTGATCCGCAAGGGCAGGGGTCATTCCGACCGACCTTTCCCCCCGTCGCCGACATGGGCCGATTTTGGTCATTTTCCAGCCGCCATTCGTGCAGCATCAAAACCCAGATCGGGATCAGGTCCGGTGCTTCGCGGTCCCAGCGATCCTCTTCCTCCTCGGTCAGCTCATGTCGACCGTCCGCGAATGCTGCAAGCTCGGTGATCCCCGCAATCGCTGCTTTTGGCCCTTCGTCGTCGCTTGCCCTTATGCGGTTCCAGCCGCGAGATGCGAGTTTCATGGCTTTGGAGAAGCCTTCGATCCAGAGCTCCCACAGGGTTTCGTTGCTTCTGGTGTCGACTTCCAAAATCGGTGCAAAGCCATCCGGCTCGTCGAGGCTCGCAAGGATTTCATTGTGATGCCGCATCACGAGATCGAAGAAGCGTTGTAGATTCTCTGGAGCGTCGAATTTAGGCGTTTCCGAACCCCACACCTGCTTCAGCCAAACCGAAGGCGGCACCATGTCGGGGCTGACAATGATGCCGGTCAGAAAGCCATCCAATTCCGACAGCAGCATGCCCTCGTCAAACTGGTTCAGCAGCAGGTCGTCAAGCTCGTCCAGGTAATTGTCCATGCACGCCGTTCTACCTTGCGGCTAGCCGGTCCGCCACCGATAAGCGGCGTCGATACGTTGGCCTTATCGGCCGGATTTTCCCTACTGAAAGCGCTTTGGGCTTATGATTCGGTGGAGGCAAGCCCACTGCTTATCCTAGGATCGTTCCTTCACGGCGTCTGTGTCGCGGTGTTTGGATGTGCCTGCTCCCAGACCGTCTTCACAAAGTGCCGAGCCTCCTTCAACTCCTCGTCTGCTTCCAGGTCGCGCTCCTCAAGGACTTTTTCGACAAAGCCGGGGCCGTGTGATCCAATGCTGCGACAGAACCCTTCAATCTCGCCTACGGGCACAATCCAAAGCCCGATCGATGCGCATTTTTCGAGTAGTTGGTCAAACTGCTTTGTTGTCTCGCCCCCTGGCAATGCCATCCGGCCGCTTTGTTTAACAGCACTCCATGGGGCGATGGTTTTGAAAATGCGCTTGATCGCTCGCTCTGTTTCTTGAGGAAATTCACCTGTCCCAGCGATTCCTTCGATCTCCGATGCAATCATGCTCGCAATCTGGGAAGCATTAAGCGGCGGCCGCTGGGCAGCTACAGTGTCTGCCACTGCCTTCCAGTGAGGTTGAATAGCAGCCCAATCACCTCCCAGCTTCTCGATCAAGGTTCTGAGTGTGTTGCCTTCACTCAGTACATCGATATCGGCAATGACTGATACCGGAACATCTAGTGCGCACAGGGTATCAGCCAACTTCGCCATGCGATGCTTGCCTGAAGTGTGAACAAATAAGACATCAGGCCTTCGATCACCAGAGATGGAAGGAAGATTAAGAATGGATTGATAAAACATGCAATCAGCGTCTGACTCGCATATGATAACACGTTCGAAAAATATTCCATCGAAAACACGAGAAAATCTAGTTAGAGTATCCTTAGAGATTGTGCATGTTTGTTCTTTGCTTAGTTCTTTAACTCTATTTGTATCGCCGTCGCGCCTGATCCGAACGATCCGGACGTTGTTCGACCCTCCCTCTATCAAGCCTTCTAAAATGTCAGTGCTGTGTGTCGCAATAAATAACTGGGATTTCTCCCTGCGACTATTTGCTATGTATCTACCTAGCAGGCGTGCTTGCGGTGGATGAAGGAACGCTTCTGGTTCGTCCAAGAATTGAATGGAGTGGGTCTTGGCAGCAAGGACATGTAGTAGCACGGCCGCGAAGCTACGCATCCCATCTCCTTGGCTATCGAGGGGGATGTTTGTTCGCTGCAATTCCTCAACAAATTCCCGTGACAACTCATCCTTGCCAGCTTTCAGAAGCGGCTTGTCGCCAACGTATAGAGGGAAGCTGCTCCCGCCTGCGCGAAACGGAGTGAGATCTCGGCCAAACGCGTGGCGAAACATCGTGCTAATGTCCGCTGCGAGATCCTCGTCCATGAGCAGCATGTGGATAGGATGGTTGGGCGGATTTTGAAACAGGGCGAGTGCAGGTGCGGCACTAGAGTCCTGTATTCTTGTTTCAGTTGGAAGTCTTTTGGCGAAAAATGGTGCGACAGGGTGTCTATCATCTTGACGTTCAAAATAATTAACGTGGCTATGATGAATATTGTAACCAATACCACCGTAATGAATATTGGCGCTATCGCCCGATTTTTGTGAATTATGTTCGAGGAAATTTTTTAGGTCTTCCGAGGTTCCGACTTTTCGTAAAGATGCCGCTGTCACGATAACTCCGGGGCGAGAACGGGAAACCCATCCCTCAAGCTCCCTCAGTGTCGCACTTTTGCCCGCATTATTTGGGCCGACAAATACTACGATGTCATGCTCATCAAAAGACAATGTGCTCCCATCTGAAAAAGTGACAGATTCAAAAGAGAGAGAGGGACGTAGCCGCTCTGCCGTCTCAGTTGCTTCGCTCGCTTCAATGGGTTCTGATGCCATACGCCCTGATCTAACGCCTTTTGTGAATTTGCATATATCCGATATTGCTTTTCTGCTTCTGCATTTGCGCGCCTGGGGGTAACTTATAATGAATAGGCCGCAGCAAATGCCTGTTGCGAAGCTGCTCTAATCCCGCCAGAAAAGCTCTGCCTTCCGTGAAAGCCGGAGGGTGGGGCGCGAACCTATTTGCCGATCGACATCAGAAGCAAATGCGGTTCGACATTTAGCGCCTCTGCAAGGCGACCTACCGCTTTGACGGACGGGTTGCGGGTGCCGCGTTCAAGATCACTGACATAGCTGCGCTCCATCTCCGCATCCAATGCCAGTTGTTCTTGGGTCAGGCCCCTAAGCTTCCGGTATTTCCGGACATTTTTGCCTAGGACCACGACAACATCCATCCAGCGATGTGGCCGAAAGCTTGGGCTAGCGTCTGTATACTAATCGTGTCATTTACGCCTCGATCGTGATTCAGGGGTGACACGCGGTTGAAGCCGAAGGTCGCTCTTCCAAGGCGTGAGGGGGCGAGCAGTGAAACATCAACAGCCATAGCGATGCTGCCTGTTCAGCCGTGCCCGTCCGGGTTCGGTTCCATCACCTCATGCATAAGGAAACTGTCGATGAGAAAGTTCATCGTCCTAATTTCGCTTGCGCTTGCAACAGCCTGCGCGAATGAAGCGGAGCAACCCAAGAAAATGGAGCCGCAGGAGATCTACCTTTCCTGCAAAGAGACGATCGACACAGAGGAGCGTCATCTAACTGGCGGAGCTGAGAATAGCCGGACCCGAACCGTGGAAAATCTGTACCGGATTAATCTGACGAAGCCCCAGCTAGAGTGGTGGAATGATGAGGGCGGAAAATTCGAAGATAATTGCACGCGTGATGTCGGTTGTACGGTCAAGATTACGCAATCAGAAATATCCACTGCCACCGATCTTGCGGCTGATCCGAGAGATAAACACCCGCTGATCCGCAATGGCTGGATGAAAATAGGTAGAACGACAGGAAAATTGACGAGCTATCATGCGCTGGCCTTCCCCAACTCAATGAAAGAGATGGTCAGTAAATCAAGTGGGGCCTGTCAGGTTGCTCAGGCACCACAACGGAAATTCTGACTTTCATGGTTCGGGTTGTCGCCTTCTTCTTCCTTCTCGGCCTTGCGTATCTCGCGATCAAGGCGGCCATCCTCGTCGCCGTGATCGTTTGCCTACTGCGATGGCCAAAAGAGACAATCTCGGTCTTAGTGGCGATCTTCCTCATCAACCTGGTCGGTCGCTATCCCGTCGCGGCGGGAATACCAGTCGGCGTCGTCCTGTTGGTAGGCATCTGCATCGTTTTGCTCAAGCCTGACCCGCACCGATAATCCGCATCATCACTATCGAATTAACCTGCCCTCGGCCTCACGGTCGGGGGCTTTTTTATTGGAGCTACCTTATGCACATTATCCACACGTGGCAGGAACTGGCTGCATATCTCGACAGTCCCATTCCCTCCGATCTGAAATGCCTTCTGCAAACACGCCGTGACCAATTGATGGAATATGGCGATCTCTCGGAACTGGGCATTTTCGCCATCATCGCGCCCGGCGACACCATGGCTGCAATAGAAGATGCAACCGGCTGGCCGATTCTGATGGAAGGCACGCCGACATTCGAGTGGGTGCAGCGGCATGGCACCATTTTTGAAATGCCGTTTGTGCTGTCCGATTCAGGTGCAGGGCATGTGTTGATCGTACCTGACGCAGAAGGCATCGACCCTACCTTGCTCGATCTGTGCCGGGCCTATGCCGATCAGCCGAATGGCGATTCAACTGACAGAGCAGAGGGTAATTGAGCCAAGGCCGTCCGGCCACCCTCTCGAAGCGCAAACTCAGCGAACCAAAGCGGCGTCGATCTTCGGCGCCTTATTTTTTGTCCGGAGCTGATCATCATGATTTCACTTTACGATGCCGCTACCATGAAAGCCGCCTTGTTGCTGCCCCTCGATCCGGCCCTTCGCCGCCTGCTGTCCGATCGCATTCAGGATGCCATTGCCTGCGGGCTGGAAGGATTGACCTATATCATTGTCGTCGAACCCGGCGATGGGGAAGCTGATTTCATCCGTGAAGGGGCATTCTCGCCGTTCTGGAACCCGCTGTCCGAAACCCGCTATAGCGATCCAGCCCATATTCCGCCTTGGGACTGGGCTGAACGGTTGGACGGCTGGGGGTGGGAGTTCATCCGCACCGTTGGCAATGACGGGTTCGCCTTTATCGTGCTGGTGCCGGATAGTGAGGGGGTCGACCCGAGGCTGCGCGCCATGTGCCGGGAACTTATCCCATGCGGCTGATCGGCACCCTTCTTGTCATCTGCATGGTCTTCGCGGTGATGAAGCTGGCGGTCATGGCTCTGCTGATCGCTCTGGGCATCCGGCTGCTGGTGGCGACGCTCAAGCATCCGCGTGAGGCATTGGGATTCATGCTGATGCTGGCCACCATGTCGCTGATCGAGGCGCATCCGTGGATCGCGCTGGTCGGATTCTCGGCAACGGCGATGGTCACGGCCATCGGGAAATAGGTCACTTGGCCGGGGTGCGGATTGGCGCGCGACTTTGCTTCAGGAGATCCAGCATCTTCACGGCGTCGGATTGGAAGATTTTGCCGTCATCGGTGAGGCGCAGGCTAACATGGTCATAGAAAAGGACGCGCCCCAACCATTTCTCAAGTGCCATAATATCTCGCTTAACGTTCGACCGATGCCAGCCCAGCGCTTCGCTCGCTTGGGTGAAGTGCCTTGTTTCGGCGACCTTCAAAAATGACTCCAGCCAGCCCGCGTTGAACTGGCGAATCGGCGGTCGCGGATTCGGCGCTTCGGGCACTTTTTTGCGCATCGCGTCCCCAAAATAATTTGGCCGAAAATCGTGCAACAATTGCACGGTCCCTGTCAATGATGCTTAACTTTTGGAACGTGCGGGAATTGCACAATATTGCGCATAGCATTGAGAAAAAAGGAATAATTGTCTATTCTTGCAACGCGGACGATGGGGCCGAGCCACTGATTGTTTGAGCCTTACGGATGCCCGAACGGGTGGTGTGACCCTCGGAACGGACGTTGGATTGATTGAACAGAGGACAGATTATGTTTGTAAATGTGAACGCCGCAGCCCGGCATGTGGAAATGGTTGAGGCGTTCGGCCTGCCGGAAAACTTGCAGCGATATTATCCCGAGGTCTTCGGCGCGTACCATGTGAACGACGACACCTGCTATTGGGAGTTCAGCCCGATAACCAAAGTCTGGGACGTCAAGGTGTGCGGCGACTACGACTCACGCGATTGCGAGCAGACCGTTCGACAAAGCCCCTTCTGGACGGAGGAAGAGCGCCTGGACGCTGAGGAAAAGCTACGGAACCTGGCGTTCCTTCCGCGCCCTTCCATCCCGAAAAATCCGGGGAATTGGAGAAACCGTCCGCAATTCGTCTATGAGGGTTGGGTCTTCTCCTGGACATTTAACCAGCGTGAAAACCGTTGGCAGCTTGAGCTAATGGGCAGACCCTAACACGTCGTCGCCGCCCTTGGCGGGAAGACTGGGGGCGGCTTCTCATCTTGTCTTCGGTGTCCGGGCCATCCGCCGGACGACAAGCGCCGTGTCAGTGCACGCGGCAGATCACAACCGATTTAATGCGATAAAATAAATGCAAGATATGAATGACGCGGTGGCCGACGAACCGGGCACCCACAAGAAAGCTATTTCCGCTGCGGACATTGAGATTTTCCCCGTCCAGCGATCCGCTCCGACAGCGACAATTTCCGATGAAGGGCCAGAAAAAGGGGGTAAAAGTGGGGAAGGGGGAGGAGCGCCCTCTTTACCCCTTTCGAATGCCGAATTTGTCGCGCATGTCTTCCGCCATCTGCCGGACGGTGCGCGGCCCATAGTCTGTTCAAAGGCGGGCGACCCCGAGACGGGCGGTTGGCTGGCTGAAGCGGCGGGCGATGTGGATCGCCAATGTCCATCCGACCGCAACAACTACGTCAACTGCTCCAGTTTCGTGCCCGGCGACGATGGCGAAATCAATGCCCGCAAGGAACAGGTCGCTGCCTTTCACTTCCTCATGCTTGATGACATCGGCACGAAGGCTGATCGAGCCGGACTGAACGGTTGCACGCCTAGCTGGGAGATCGAAACCAGTCCCGGCAATAGTCAGCTTGGTTTCTGCCTGAAGGAGCCGATTTCCCAAGAGGCGACCGTTAAAGCCTTGCAGGATGCCGCCCTTCGGGCAGGACTAGGGGATCGAGGCGCTTCAGGTATTGCGCGTTGGGCAAGGCTGCCGGAGGCGATCAACGGCAAAGCAAAACACGCAGATGAACAGGGCAAACCTTTCCACTGTCGGCTGCTGGCCTGGAAGCCCGACGCGATCTATACGGTCGCTGAGCTGGCGAAGGCACTCGGGCTTACCCTTTTTCCTGTTTCACCCCTTTTGATCCGACCCGTTCGTGAAAATCGTCAACTTCTAACTGCGGCGCAGCGGGGCGATGACGTCTATACGCCACGCGCCATCGAAAACCCGGTTTTGCGGGCGTTGCATGAGCGTGGCCTTTACAAGCGGGCAATCTCCCACGGGAAGCATGACATCACCTGTCCGTGGGCCAGCGAGCATACGGATGGGCTGGACACCGGGGCAGCCTATTTCGAGCCAAGCCGGGAATATCCATCTGGCGGCTTCTGCTGCCAGCATTCGCACGGCGACAGCTATCATATCAGCCATCTGACTGAGCATCTTGGGCTTCAACCCGGAGAGGCGCGCTGGACAGCGAGAATCCGTGTGATCGCGGGTGAAATCCCCCGTGTCCGGCGGGCGGCTGAAATCGTGCTGGCCTTGCAAGGCGGCTATTATCAGGCGGGAGGAGCCATCGTATCGATCAAAACCCATCCGCTGACGGGCGATATTTCCATGGTTCAGGTCAGCGAACAGGAACTGACTTCCGCCTTGGCTGAGGCGGCGGATTGGGAAAAGTACGATGGCCGGTCGCAAAAATGGGTGCGATGCGATCCACCCGTCCGCACGGTCCAGCTTTTACATCGGGCGCAGGGCTATGATCATCTGCCTCATCTGCAAGGGCTTGCCCGACAGCCGTTCGTCAGGGAGGGCGACGGACAATTGGTTACGGCACCGGGCTATGACGCGGCGTCGGGCATCTATGCGTCATTCGATCCTGCGGCCTTCCCGCTGCCTGAACCGACCAAGGAAGCTGCGCATGCGGCGCTGGCCAAGCTAAAGGAGCTGCTGACCGAGTTCCACTTTGGCAGCGAGATAGATCGTGCCGCCAGCATCAGCGCGATGTTGACCGGGGCTGTGCGAACGCGCTTGCAGACTGCTCCTGCCTTCAACGTGACCGCCTCCACGCCCGGCAGTGGCAAGAGTTATCTGGCGTCCGCAATCACGCCGTTCGCTGGGCCTGGAGTTCCGCTGAACCTCAGCTATCCGACATCCGCAGACGAAGCGACGAAGTCCATCCTGTCGATGCTCTTGCAGGCACCGGCCGTCGCCGTGTTCGATGACATGCAGACCGACTGGCGGGCGTTCGGCACGATGAACCGGATGTTGACCAGTTCCACCATCACTGATCGGATATTGGGCGTCAGCAAATCCGCCACGGTGAGTACGCGCTGCCTTATCCTGGGGACCGGCAACAATGTCAGACCGGTGAACGATATGTGCCGCCGGGTTATCACGATCCGCCTTACGCCTCGGTCAGAAGCGCCCGGAACGCTACGTTATGAGGGCAGGCCGGTCGATCTGGTGAAGGCAAAGCGCGGTGAATATGTCGCTGCCGCGTTGACCATCATCCGGGCGTGGGAGGCAGCAGGCAGGCCGAAGGTCGATGTGCCGAACATTGGTAGTTTCGAGCAGTGGACCGATCATTGCCGCTACCCGCTGCTATGGCTCGGTGAGCCTGACCCCGCATCCAGCATCATCGACCAATTGCGTGATGATCCCGCACAGGAGGCGCTGGGCCATTTCGTCTCCGCTTGGTGGAATTGCTTTGCCGACAAGCCCATGACCGTGCGGAAGGTGGTCGATTGTGCGGACAACAAGGTCGAGTTGAGGGACGCGCTGGAAGACTTGCCGGTGACCGAGCGTGGCTACATCAATCGTGGGAAGCTCGGCTGGTATCTGAAGAAGCACGCCCATCGGATCGTCAACGGCATGGAAATTCGCCCGGCCGATTGCTCCGAGCGAAACGCATGGTGCGTGGCGAAGGTCGCCGTCCGGCCGGAAGCGCTGACACCCGTTTCACCCCTTTTGGCGGCCTAGCGGCGCGAAAATAGCGGCTGTGCCCAGAACAACCGTGTCCGGTGGTCGATGCTACCGGACACCCCCCGCTATCGCAGCAGGCCAATTTGCCGATCGGGCTAATCCAGAAACGCCGATCCGCACCTGCCGATATCCAACCACTGCCCGGCTCTTGTTGCGCGCTGGCGGTGCCTCAAACCTTCCCTTCATGAAATGGAGCCATCTATGCCCAATGAAAAACTGACCGCCCAATTCTGTGACCTCGCCTACTGCCCGACCGGCGAGAAGAAGGTCGTCTATTATGACACCTCGCTCACCGGCTTCATCCTTGAGTGTCGGCCCTCCGGCGGCAAAACCTTTTATGTGAAGTACACAAACCAATATGGTAAACAGCGCCAGCCCAAGGTTGCCCGGCATGGCGACGCCCCCTTCGACAAGATCCGAAAAAAAGCTCAAAAGCTGCTTGCAGAGTCAAGATTGGGCGGCGACCCTGCTGCCGAGAAGGAAGAGAAGCGGGCGGTGCCCACCTATGCCACGCTCGCCCAGCAGCATCTCGAACATGCCAAGACCTATGTTCGCAGCTACAACACGATTAAGGGCTACGTCGATAACCACATTACGCCTCGCTGGGGCAAGCTACGGTTGTCGGAAATCACGCAACAGGATGTGGCGAAATGGCTGGCTGAGAAGGCGGCGGAAGGCCTTGCACCCGCGACCGTCGAAAAGATTAGGGTGATATTCAGCCGATCGTTCGAACTGGCCCTACGCTGGGACATGCCCGGCATCACCAAGAATCCGGTCAAGGGCATTCCCCGTAAGCCGATCAACAATGCCCGCGAACGCTACCTTAACGCCGCCGAGACGAAGCGGCTTATGACGGCCTGTGAGGCGTCTCTGAATCCGCAGCTCAAGCATATCGTGGGCCTGCTCCTCCTGACCGGCGCACGGTTATCGGAGCTGCTGAACGCGCAATGGAAGCATATCGACCTGGAAAAGCGGCAGTGGCTGATCCCCACGTCCAAGACGGGCAAGGCTAGGCATGTGCCATTATCTCAGCCAGCGCTCGCCATTCTGGAGGCCGTGCCTCGCTTTGACAAATGCCTCTATGTCTTGCCGAACCCTGAAACTAAGCTGCCCTTCGTGTCGATCAAGCACGCGTGGCAGACGGCGCGGGATGAAGCGAAGCTGCCGGGGCTAAGGCTGCATGATTTGCGTCACAGTGCGGCCTCCGCGATGGTCAATGCGGGTATCGACCTGTTTGCCGTCGGGCGGGTGCTGGGTCATGCCGATCACAAGAGCACGATGCGCTATTCGCATTTGGCCCATGACACGCTGCTGGCCGCCGTAGAGGCTGGAGCGAAGAAGATGCAACTCAATCGGGCCTAACCGGCCTCACCCCATCCACGTTCTGGCCCAGCGGCTGGTGCGTGGATGGGGCTATTTGCTATATTTTTTCGGACATGATGCCCGGAAAGTTGTTGCGTGCTACGCTAAGGCCGTGGCGGCGAAATCGTCCATTTCAGCGCGGAGTGCGTATAACCCTTCGTAGCCAAACAGATTTATCTCAAAATGTTTGCCTTGGAGAGATGCATCTAATTTGACCCCATTCCACGATAGAGGGAGTCTTTGTAGGTCATTATTGTTAAATTCCCAACGCGCATCATGAGAAATGGAGTTCCTCACTAATCGCCAAATATGGTAGTTATTAGCGCTCTTAAATTTTTCTGATTGATTTGTTATTGTGCAATAGGATTTTATTAACTCGAATGTTTCTTTAATAGCTGCACGAAAATGAGACATTATATATTCTTTGATAGCGATATTTCGGTCAACCGCATTCTGCATCATCGTAGCGACCTGTCCGAAATTGACGCTCATGCCACCAAATGAACAACTGGCTTGTTGGAGCAGCGGTACGGAATTCGGATTGGTCAGCAATGACGCGCCCGCTAATCCGAGAATGAAATTATTCTTTGCATTCTCAATTTGAGCGGAAAGATCGTTCTTTTGCATGAGATTGTGGCCTGTCGGTATTCAGATGAAGGTTGCGCCGGGTTAAAAGGCTCGCTCGACAGTGGCGGGATCGTAGGGCTGGCAAATTCCTGCATAGTCTCCCGCCTTGCCGCTGATGCTGATGTGGCCACGAATCCGGTCGATCCGCATTTTCGGGGAGTTGAAGACGTTGACCTGGACGGTGCCCGTGATCTCGTCCTGACCCTTCACGACACCCTTGACTTCAAACCAGCCATCCTTGCCGCCCCGGATCGGAGGCAACATGGCGCGCGGCATTCTGATGCGGCCAAGGCCATCGTCGCCCAGTTCGATGTTTACCTGATCATCAAAAGGCACATCTCGATTGCCGATCGCCTGCCCCCAAGCCGACGTTCCATTGCTGGACCACGCGGAGCCATAAGTGCTGGTGATCCTGTTCGCAGAGCCATTGCCTATGCAGACAAGGTGTAGCGGGGCCGCTGTGGCGGTGCCTGTTACCAGCGCTCCGGCAATAAAGATCGCTACTGATCGGATCATGGTGCCTTCCCCCAAAACGTAATGCCTCAATGGCACTAACGGTTGTTGGTATCCAAATTCTGAACTGTCAGGCGTCCACCGGCTGGTCGGGGCGGCAACGGCCATTGTGTTTGGAATGCCTATGATGAGAACTGGCGGCTTACCATCGAACTGAGTCCATCTAACCCGAAGAAGCCTGACAAATCAGCGATGTAGATCTGGTTTGAAGCTGTAGATGATTTCTGCTGCTGTGGCCGTTCCAACGCCGCCAAGGCCGAAGAGAAATCGAAGGTTTTCTTCTCTAGCCTCGTTATCGACAGGGGCTTGGAATACCCCCAGCCGCTCCAGAACCTGTGCGCCGAAGCGTCGGCATTCTGCCAGCGTGGCATCAGTGCGTGTTTGGATATGGAGGCTCAGACCTGAAATTTTCGAGGCGCTTTCCAATGCCTTTGCCGAGAATTTAGGCAGGCGCTTTTCCGCTGCGTCAGCCATCAGCGCCGTCCTTAACCCCCAAAAATATCGTTTGCGCATAATGGGCGTGAACTCTCTATCCTCCAATTCCATCACAGCAGAGACAATTCGTGATCCAATTTCGGCATCAGCGTGATAGCTGTCCCGATACTGGAAATCGGATCGGAGCCCACTTAATACATCGAAGGGGTCAAACATCGCGACGGCTTCGGTCACGATATGGAGGAGGAACAGGGAGCCGCCTTTTGCCTCCCGAGTCAACCACTCATGAGGATAGAGATGCAGGCTTACACCGAGTTGATCGAAAGGCTTTTCTATTTCGTCTGAGTTACTGACGCCGATTAGGTCGGTGTCAGAGAAGCGATCATGATCGCTGCGGGCTTTGCTACCGTACAGGATGACAGCTTTAATCATCGCGACCTACTATTTCGCGCCACGGCTGTTGCGAAGAATACGGTATAAAACAGGATGGATACAAGTAGTTGGGTTCCCTCAACCATACGAAGATGCGCACTTTGATTGATATTGACTTGATTTCCGTATCCCGCAAGTGTTGCGATGTCGAATGACTTCTGCCAAAAATATTGGTCGGCTTCCTTAACATCCCAATAGGAGTATATGCAGCCAAAAATGAAAAAAGAGCCTACCAATCCCAAAACTGGTCGGAGAATGGTTGATCCCCACCCGTTGGTCAGGCCAAAAATAACGAGAAGAATCATTTCAGCTATATGAGGAATAATCAAAATTCCTGACAGGCGTTGCCAAAAATTCTTGCCAAATATCAGTAAATAGAAGTCTTTTGCTATTTTTGCCCGCATCTGCTGCAAGTCATGTAGTTTCGCAGTCTGGTAATATGTCTCATCATCGCCTACTTCTTCATGGCTATAGAGCAGAGTTCTTGCTAAATGAGCCTTTGTCCCTTCAAGGCGAAACATTTGATGGCAGGCGTGTTCCAAGGTGTTTTCTGCCTGCTTATTTCGGCCGCTAAAACCAGATTTTATGAGATTGCTGGGATTCGTTATAAAAGTTCTGATAAAGTCAGTCTTGCTGCCTTGAAGGCCTATTGTGTCCCAATCGCAATCTCGAAACTCGCATTCTTCAAATGTAGTCAAAGCTAATGAACAGTTTTTGAATTCACAATTTCGAAATGTTGCTCGCCTCCATTCCGAATAACTGAAGTCACATCCATGGAATCGGCAATTGTCGAAAAGTATGGAGGGCTTGTGTTCGAAATAACCTTGAATGTCACAGTCTTCGAATGTGACATTATTAAACCGTTGAATTTCGCCAACCTTTGCAAGGTCAGGCAAATGCTCGCCAGATAGAAATGCTCGCTTTGGTCCTGTGTTGGTTTGAAAATCCCAGTCACATGGAGTGAGCTTCCCATCTATCTCAGGCTTAAAGGTGGGTTCCCACCAAGCTTGGGAGCGCCGGGAGCCGATATGTTGGACTTTCGCATTCATTGCTTCTTGATAACGAAATATACCTATTTCGCAACGACTCAGGCATTCTATTGGGTGCATCGGTATCGCACCCCCGCTTGTCCTAAAGTTTGATAACTGCGGTTATGTTTCGCGGTCGGTTAAGGTTGACGGATCTGCTGCAAATGCGCATATATGTGCGCATGAATTCGAGGAGGCTCTGATGGGCAGGCACGAGTATGATTTGGCGACGCAGGCCCGCAAGCCTACCAACGTATCGCTCGACATAGTGTTGGTAGCGGAAGCTAAGCGATTGGGTATCAACATTTCCCGCGCTTGCGAGGTCGGGCTGACCGAGCAGATCGCCAAAGAACGTGGCCGCCTTTGGAAAGAGGAAAATGCGTCCGCGCTGGAAAGCTCGAACAGCTATGTGGATCGTCGGGGCTTGCCCTTGGGTCAGTATCGTCGGTTTTAATGGCCAAGTTCGATGTGTGTCGGCAGAAGCAGGGCGGCTGCCATGTGCTTGATTGCCAAGCGGACCTGTTGAGCGATCTTAATACCCGCTTGGTCGTCCCGCTAATGTCGGTTGACGAAGCACCGAAACCTGCCATCCGATTGAACCCTATTTTCGATGTGGAGGGCGAACGGCTGGTGATGGTGACGCAGTTTGCTGCCAGCGTTCCAATTCGTGAATTGGGCGAGGTCGTACAATCCCTTAGTTCGGAGCAGGATGCAATAAGCGCCGCGCTGGACATGCTGATCATCGGCTTCTGAGAAGAGCATTTGCAGGTATAGCGCAGGTCGAATTTCGGGATCGCTTCCTACCAAAATGCTTTCACTAGGAAGCCACCCGAACCGGATTTCCGCTGCGCTTGGGTCTGCCGTGGGATGAGGCGGAAGTGCTTCCCCATTTCGTCCAAAAATTGGCGGAAAACCTGACTATTCCAGAAATGCGTCAGAGGCCTTCGTAATGCGAGGGTCACGTGTTCGAGTCACGTAAGCTTGGTGATCATCAAGAATGCCGGGCATCATGTGAATGTCGACCAACCGGAGGCGACATCGCTCGCGCTCGAAGGTTTTCTGCGCAAGCATGCCAAGGTCTAGGCTGTGTCTTCGCCGGTGAAGCAGTCCGCGCAGTGCCCTGGCCCGCCCGGATATGATGACCGGAATGCATCGCGACGAGGTTTTTCTCGTCTCTTCGATGTCCGGTAAAACGCTAGCCTGTCGGCGCCGGGACAGTGTTCCAGCTTGGGCGGCCTGGGTCCCGATCGATAACCAACGAACAAAAATGGGGAGGAGAATATGGCGCACCGATATTTGACCGCAGGCGTTTGTCTCGCCGCACTTGTAGTCGCGCAACCGCTTTGGGCGCAGCAGGCGCCCGGCTCCGCGACCGCTGACGCGAGCGCGCAGCCCGGAGGACTGGAGGAGATCATCGTGACGGCGCAGAAGCGGTCGGAAAGCCTGCAGAAAGTCCCGATCGCCATCGCCGCCGTCACTCCTCAGCAACTTACCAATTCCGGCATACAGAGCACCCAGGGTCTTGCCGCCGCGCTGCCCGGGCTGCAACTGCTGAATATCGGCGGGAACGTGACCCCCTATGTACGCGGCGTGGGCAGCGGTTTCGCTGCCGCCGGTCTGGAAAGCCCGGTCGCTACCTATGTCGATGGCGTCTATTACGCCAATCCGGCCGACGTGAATATGGATCTGTTCGACATCGAACAGGTATCCGTGATCAAGGGACCGCAGGGCACGCTTTTCGGGCGCAATGCGACAGGCGGCGTCCTTCAGATCACCACGCGGGAGCCGAGCGTGACATTCGGCGGCCGCGCCCGGATCGGCTTCGACGAGTATGAAACGCTGAGAGCCGACGGTTTCGTGGCGGGGCCCCTGTCGGAAACGGTTCGGGCAAGCCTTGCCGGAACGTTCAGCCATCAAGGGCAGGGCTGGGGACGCAATGTCTTCACCGGGCACGACACCTACAAGGCGGATCATATCGCCAGCGTGCGCGGAAAGGTGGAGGCCGATCTCAGCGACACGACCGTCATCCGCCTGTCGGCCGACTATTCGGATCGCCACGGGCCCATGGCCATGAACTTCCGCGCGCTGCCGGGAACGGGCATCGCATTTCCCACCCCCCAGCCGACGCGGCCATGGGACACCAAAAGCTATGTCGACGCCCAGAATGACTATAGCGGCGGTGGAGTCTCGGTCACGCTCGACCAGGACCTTGGCGACCTGAAACTGACGATGATCAGCGCATATCGCAAGTCGAGGAACTTCTTCCGCCTGTCGCCATCGGTGACGACGACCCCCGTTCTGGACATTGATTCCACCGATCATTCCGAGCAGGTGACGCAAGAGATCCAGCTCGCTTCGTCCGACTCCGGGCGTCTGACGTGGCAGACGGGCTTCTATTATTTCTACAACAAGGCCAATCGGAAGCAGGCGCTTTTCTTCCGGCCGGGATTCGCCGCCAACCTCGGTCTGCAGGTCGCGGGCGATCCAGCTGTCGGACCGACGATCTTTCCCTTCGACGGAGAGAATGTCGATGGAACGCAGCGGGTGGATTCGGCTGCGGCCTATGCGCAGGCGACCTACAGGATCACCGATTCGACGCGGTTCACGGCCGGCTTCCGCTACACCTGGCAGTGGACGAAATTCCACGGCACCGATGTCTTCACGCTGCCGGGCGGAGGCACGGTGACGGTGGCGGATATTGCCGGCGAGAAGAGCAGCTTCAGGAAGCCGACCTGGCGTCTGGCGCTCGATCATGATTTCGCGCCGAACGTCACGGGCTTCGTGTCCTATAATCGCGGCGTGAAGAGCGGAGGGTACAATATCAGTACGCCGATCAATCCCGTGTACCTGCCGGAACAGCTCGACTCCTACGAAGGGGGCCTGAAAAGCGAATTGTTCCAGCGCCGGGTTCGGCTGAATGTTTCCGGCTTCTACTATAATTACAAGAATATCCAGGTTCCGGCGTTCTCGACCGTCCTGATCATCGTCAATGGCGCATCGGCGGAACTTTACGGCCTCGATGCCGAACTCACGGCGAAGCTGGGCGACAATTTGACGCTGAACGCCGGCGCCAATTTGCTGCATGCCAGGTTCAAGTCCTTTCCGGGGGCGACGTTCACGACGCCTCTGCCGAACGGCCAGCCGAACTCCGGCTTCCCCGGCGACGCGAGCGGGAACACCATTCCCTATTCGCCCAAGCTCACCTATACCTTCGGCGCAACCTACAGGATCCCCAGTTCGGTCGGCGAATTCGCGCTCAATGCGACGGACAGCTACAATAGCGGTTTCATGGCGGAGGCGGACAACCGGTTGCGGCAGGACAGCTACCATTTCCTGAACGCCTCCATTGCCTGGACCTCGCCCAGCAAGGCGTTCACGGCGCGTCTCTACATCAACAACATATTGAACAAGGCCGTCGTCAGCCAGTTTTCGACCGTCGCCGGGATTTCCTACATTGGCGACTATACCAATCCGCCGCGTATATTCGGCGGATCGCTGGAATGGAACTTCTGACATGGCCCCGCGAAGGTCATCCAGGCTTATGGACGGTATCAGCCTCAGTGATTTCACGGGATATGGCCAAGCCGCTATGTTCGCTCAACAGCTATAAAGGACTAAGCATGACCGCATATATCATCGGCTGGTCGCACTCGAAATTCGGAAATCTTGCCAATGAGACGATCGAGAGTCTGATTGTCGAGGCTGGGGCCAGCGCGATCGCCGATGCAGGTCTGGAGCCCGGCGATATCGACGCGATTTTCGTCGGGACCATGAATGCCGGCATGACGCGGCAGGAGTTCGTATCCTCGCTGCCACTGGCCATCAGCGACGATCTCCGCTTCAAGCCTGCGACGCGGGTCGAGAATGCCTGCGCGACCGGCAGCGCCGCCGTCTACCAGGCCCGGAATGCGATCGCGGCAGGCGCAGCGCGGCGCGTGCTGGTGATCGGGGCGGAAAAGATGACAGAGCTTGGCAGCGCGGCGGTCGGCGATTGCCTGATCAAGGCATCCTATCTGCCGGAGGAAGGCGAAACGCAGGGCGGCTTCGCCGGTGTGTTCGCGGGCATCACGGACGCCTATTTCCAGCGCTACGGCGACAAGTCGGACGTGCTTGCCCGCATCGCCGCCAAGAACCACCGCAACGGCGTCGCCAACCCCTACGCCCATGTGCGGAAGGATCTTGGCTATGAATTCTGTCGCGGCAACGACAGGAACCCGCTCGTTGCGGGCCGCCTGCGGCGGACCGATTGCTCCATGATCTCCGACGGAGCCGCCGCGCTGGTGCTGGCCGACGCCGATACGGCCGCCGCCGCGGCGAAGGCGATCGCGTTTCGGAGCGCGGTGCACGTCAGCGATTTCCTGCCCGTGTCCAGACGGGACATCATCGCCATGCCCGGACCGAGCCGTGCCTGGCGGCAGGCGCTGGCCGATGCGGGCGTCGGCCTCGACGATCTCAGCCTGGTCGAGACGCATGATTGCTTCACCACGGCCGAACTGCTCGCCTATGAGGCCATGGGGCTCACTCCCCAGGGACAGGGCGAACGGGCGATCCTGGAAGGCTGGACCGAAAAGGACGGCAAGCTGCCCGTCAATCCCTCAGGCGGCCTGAAGGCCAAGGGCCACCCGATCGGCGCGACGGGCGTATCCATGCATGTTCTGGCGGCCATGCAGTTGCAGGGCGAGGCGGGCGATTTCCAGCTTCCCGGCGCCGACCTAGTCGGGCTGTTCAACATGGGCGGCTCGGCGGTCGTCAACTATGTCAGCATCCTGGAAGCGCGGAAGTAGTCGTCACGCATCCGCGCCAACGGCTTCTCCGCTGGCATCCTCCCGGGCTTTGGGGCTTTGGGCATCTGGGCTCTGGAGTCGTCGGCCCACGGCAAAACCACGCTTGCACCCTTTCGGCGCGCGCGCCATGATCGAATGCCTATTCGGCGGCCCACCGTCCGCGCCCAGGCCTTCCAGCATGGGAATCGCGGCGGGGTGCGCTGAAGGGATTTCGATCGGGACCTGAACCGCCAGCAACAGGATTCCGGCTGGAGGGGATAGGATGGAGCTGACCCAGTTCGACATCAACCTGCTACGCGCCCTGGACGTGCTGTTGCAGGAGAAAAGCGTGACGCGGGCGGCCCGCAGGCTCTTCGTGACCCAGCCGGCGGCGAGCGGATCCCTGCAGCGGCTGCGGGAGATTTTCCAGGATCCGCTGCTTATCCGCGTCGGCCGTGGGATGGAACTGACGCCGCAGGGGCAGGCGTTGGTCGATCCGGTCCATGAGGCGATCCTGGTCATTGAGCGGCTGCTGCAGGTCGGCCCCAGCTTCCATCCGCGAACGTCGCAGCGCACGTTCCGCTTCGCCATGTCGGATTATTGCACCCATACGATCCTGCCAGGCCTGATGCAGCGGATCAGCATCGAGGCGCCCAACGTCAGGATTGCGGTGGCTGAGCGGTTCACCAAGGATTTCGATCCGCTTCAACTTGGCGACCTCGACATGCAGATCACCCTCGACGATCAGAGGGTCTTCGCCGACGACGATCAGTTTCAGGCGATGAACCGGATGCCGCTGATCGAGGACCGTTTCGTCTGCGTCGTCTCCGCCGATCATCCGGTGTCGTCGCCGTTGACGCTGGCCGAATATACCCGCTTTCCCCATGCAAGCTCCAACCATGACATTCCCACCGTGCCCGATGTCGCTCATCGGCTCGCGGGGGTCGCCACCCATGACCGCGTCATGATCGGCAGCTTCACCAGCCAGCTTTTCCAGCTCCCCGGAACCGACATGATCGCCATCGCGCCCTATGAATTGGCGGCGATGCTCGCGCCGATGCTCCATCTGCGCATCATGGAGCCGCCATTCGCCGTCGATCCGATCACGGAGGCGGCATTCTGGCATGCTCGCAACAACAGCGATCCGGGCCATGTCTGGCTGCGGGGGCTGCTCCAGGAAATCAGCGCGGACATCCGCAGCAGGCGAGAAGCGAGGCAGCGGGAAACGCCAGGCGCTGCCGCGTCAGGAGGCAATCGCGGTCGCTTGAAACGCCTCTAGCCGCCACTGTCCGTCCTGCTGGACCCAGACCTGCAGGACCTGGGCGCGCAACGAGACGGTCTGGTCGTTCGCCCGTATCTGAATCACACTGTCCATCGAACCCGTCATGACCGCGACCGTGCCGAAGAGCCGAACGGCCAGCTTGTCCCGCCTTATGTCGAGGAAGAAGACATCTTCCCTGACGAAGCGCAAATACTCTTCCAGTGTCTCGCTATGTCCTGGCGTATGCGTGTGGGACAAGGTGGGCGACAGAAGCCGGGTCAGCGCGTCATGGTCGCGCTTCACCAAGGCTTCGCGCCGGCGACGCTCGGCATCATATACCGCCTGCACCTCTGCATCGCTCGTATCGGACATCATTGCCTTCATGCACCATGGGTTCTGAAATGCCGGCACTCTATTGGAACATGGAACGGCGGGCCAATCGGCGGCGCTGATAGGCATTATCAGTTACCGCGATACAAGCGGTGTCCTATCGAGGGGGGCGCGGCTGACAAATCCATCATCGATATTTATGTGCCGCATCATTCACAGCGATTTTGTGGCTTGGCCAACGCCATTTAAGCGTTGGCTGTAACAGGCGGGGCTGGCGCCGTCCGGTCCCGGCGACACCCGGTCCCGTCACGGGCCGTCAGGACCGTCGGGATTCGCCCGGTTTGCCGCTGATGAAGCGGACGAGATGCGAACGAATTGGGGAGGAATAAAGGCAATGGATCTGCAGGGATTGCCCGCTATCGTGACCGGGGGCGCATCGGGGCTTGGCCTGGCGACCGCGCGAATGCTCCGGGAGCAGGGGGCCAAAGTCGCGATCTTCGACCTCAAGGAAGGTCAAGGTGTCTCCCGAGCCGCTGAGATCGGCGCGTCTTTCCATCAGGTCGATGTATCCGACGATCTCAGCGTCGCGCGGGCAATGGAGGCCGCGGCGGCCCGGGACGGTACCGCGCGCCTGCTGGTGAATTGCGCGGGCGTGGCGCTTCCGGCGCGCACGGTGGACCGGGACGGGCTGGCGCACGACTTGGATCGGTTCCGCAGGACCATCGACGTCAACCTTGTCGGCACGTTCAACACAAGTTCGAAATTCGCAGCGCGCCTGGTCGCGGCCGACATTGCCGATGAGGACAAGGGACTCATCGTCAACACGGCGTCCATCGCCGCGTTCGACGGGCAGATCGGGACGGCGGCCTATACCGCGTCCAAGGCGGGCGTCGCGGGCATGACCCTATCGCTGGCGCGCGATCTGGCGGAGCATCGCATCCGCGTCGTGTCCATCGCTCCCGGCGTATTTCTGACCCCGATGGTGGAGGGTTTCAGTCCGCAGGTACAGAGCAGCCTTGCGGCACAGGTGCCCCATCCGCGCCGCCTGGGCCAGCCGAGGGAATATGCGCAATTCGTGCTCGCGATCGCGAGCAACCCCATGCTGAACGGAGAGACGGTCCGCCTCGACGGCGCGGTACGCCTCGGTCCCCGCTGAACAGGGACCGGCCAACGCGGCGGCCCGACCGAACCGCGCCAGCATCATCATCGGGAGAATATTCATGCCGGGAAGCAGCCAGGGAAGAGCTCTGACAGTGTGCGTCGAAGATGGCGAAGCCCGGCTCTTCATGACCGACGTCGCTTTGCCGCCGCTCGCCGCGCATGAAGTGCGGGTGCGAACAGCGGCCGTCGCGCTGAACTATCGCGATATTGCCATGATCTCGGGAAAGTCGATCGATCGACCGGGCCGGGCCTATATCCCGTTCTCGGATGCCTGCGGGATCGTGGAGGCGGTCGGCGACGGCGTCACGCGATGGCGGCCGGGGGATCGCGTCTGCTCGCTCTTTTTCCCGGAATGGATCGCTGGCGCACTCTCTCCTGAAAGCCGCCGCCCGCTTGGGGCCGCGCGTGACGGCGTTGGGCAGACGATGTTCACGGCGGCCGAGCAGGCGCTGGTTGCGGCTCCATCGCATCTTTCGGCGGCAGAGGCGGCAACCTTGCCCTGTGCGGCCTTGACGGCCTGGAACGCCGTCATGCACTCCGGCGCGGCGAAGCCGGGATCGGTCGTGCTCGTCCAGGGCACGGGAGGCGTTTCCCTCTTCGCCCTGCAATTCGCGAAGATGGCTGGCGCGGCGGTTCTGGCGACCAGCTCGTCCGACGCCAAATTGCAGCAGATGCGTGCGCTGGGCGCCGATGGCGGCATCAACTATCGAGACGATCCCCAATGGAGCGCGCCTGCGCTTTCAATGACGGACGGCCGCGGCGTAGACCTCGTCGTGGAGGTGGGCGGAGCCGGCACGTTTACGGAGAGCCTGAAGGCCATTCGGCTGGGCGGCGCGATTTCCGTGGTCGGCATGTTGAGCGGCGCGGTCGAGCCGATCGATGTGCGGCACATCTATGGCAGGAATGCCCGGATTCGCGGCGTCACGGTCGGTTCGCGAGAGATGTTCGAGGCGATGAACCGTGCGCTTGTTCAGCACAGTATCCATCCCGTCGTCGGCCGCGTTCTGCCTTGGGAGGAGGCCGGCGCGGCGATGGAGGCCCTGCAACGGGGAGATGTCGTCGGAAAGATCGTGCTGGATTTCGGCCTGGCGTGAATTACGAAAGATGCTGTCGGTTCAACGAACCGGCGGCATATTTCAGGTTGAAACAACACCGGTATGGCAGCTATTTTGCCTCCAATTGTCCGCGTCGCGGGTCCACGTCTGGGTGACCACTGCATTCATGTCGATCCGCTTGTCGTCTCCCTGAAACGAGACCGTTTGCGACAGGCGACCTACTACGATCGCCACATTCCCGAAAACGCGTATGTTGAGATCGCCTCGCTGGATGGAATGGTAACGATATTTGCTGGCCACACCTTGCAGATACTCTTCCTTATCGTCGATTTTCCCGTTTCCGTGCACATGCACGAGATCATCGGCAAGGAGATTGTTGAGGGCAGCCAGGTCCGTTGACACGAGAGCGGCGATCCTCCGATTCTCCAACTCCCGGATGATGTCCTCGACCGAGTGATTCATATGCTCGTCCTTTATGCTTGCCCGGTTCAGAGAAGTGCACTGGCGCCGCGACCGTCGAAAAAAAACCTCATCGCGGCGTCGACCGCCGCTTCAGTGCATTGAGTTCTGCACGCATGTAGAGGCGTCCGGCGCGCATCACGGCGGCAATGCCGTGAAGATTTCCAGCCGCCGCCAGTGGATTGGCATTGAGGACGACCAGATCGGCGGCCATCCCCGGCTCCACCGCGCCCATCGTCCGTTCCCGTCCGAGAAAGCGCGCCGCGTCGATCGTCGTCATCTGCAAGATGCGCAAGGGAGGAATGCCGGCTCGCGCGAGCAGGTCGAACTCATGATGCAATGAAGCTGGGGGCAGCCACCCTCCGCCGAAGTCCGTTCCAGCCAGCATCTTGACGCCCGCTTCGTCGAACAGCTTCGTCACCTTCAACTGGAGTTCGAACAAATTCCGAAGCGTCTCCCGGTCGCCCGCGGCCATTCGGCGGCTGAACGCATCACCGACCGAGTTCCAGAGCGCGCGCGATTCCGCGGGCACATATTTATTGTCCGGATTGTCGCGCAGGGATGGGCCGTCGCCTATCTCCATCGCTTCCAGTCGCGCCAGAGTCGGAACCTGCCACATGGTCCCGGCCGCGAGATCGCGGGCGAGCGTGCGGCATTTCGCTTCGTCGAACGTCGCTACCGTCCGCGCGATCAGCCTGATGGCGGGCGGCGGAAGCTGCGCCATGGGATTGGCCAAAAGCCGCTTCCACTCCTCCGGCGCGGCATTCGCCGGAGCCTCCGCCGGTTCCGGTGCCGAAGACAGGATTCGCCGCAGCGCGTCCTCATCGCGCGAGCAACTCAGCAGGACGCTGATGCCTGGGCCAAGATGCTCAACCGACGTCATCCCATGCCCGGCGGCCTCCCTGATCGTGACCGACGGGACAAGATGGCCTGCGATCGGAAGCCCGTTGAGACGCGCTTCGTCAATCGCCGCCAGATAGGCTTCGCGGCCGGCATCCGCTATCTTGATGAAATCGGCGCCCTGTTGCTTCTGCCGGCGGACTTCGGCACGCATCCACTCGGCAGTGGCGCTTGCTCCGGGTATGAGTATCGCGCCGGGCATAGCCAACAGGGCCGGAGACTGTGGCGGCAGGATAGGCTTCCCCGATGCACGCGCCGCCAGCAGTTCCGGAGAGCCTGCCATCTGGCGGAACCCCGTAATTCCGCTCGCCAGCATGAGCGGCAGGCTCGTCGCGGGACTTGCGCTATTCAGGTTGTGCGCATGCATGTCGTTGTAGCCAGGCACGACAAACCTGCCCGGCAGCGACACGCGGCGTGCTGTGCGAGCGACCTTGAAGCTGTGCGCCGGCGCAACCTTGACGATCCGTTCGCCCTGTATCCACACGGCGCTGTTGGGTCTCGCCGCGCCGGTGCGCGTATCGATGACGGTCACGCCGTCAAGGACCACGCCCTGGCGCACCATGTCCACGCGCGGCGCGGCGGCCAGCGGCGCGGCGGCGACTATCGACAGCAAGGCCGTTGCGAAGGATTTGACTTGGTTTCTCTTATGCACGGACATTTCCCAGCTAGAGCGTTTTCCAAGCAGATGGAATCATCTGCTGACTCGGAAAACGCGACAAAACAAAAACTTAGAGCAGTCGAGCCGATGCAATCGGATCGGAATACTGCGCATTGCTGCGCCAGACGCCCGAAGCGCGCTGTTCGGGGAGATAGAGGAAACCCAGATACCGGGAACTGCGATACTGCGTATCGGCACTGGCGACGAGGTCGAAACCGCCGACATGAATTGTCTGTTGGGCAGCGATGTTCAGCGTCCATTTCGGCGAGTTGAAGCCCGGCTTGCCCGCGCAATCCACATTATAACGGTTCGCCGCGGTATCCAGAGTGGCGATGCAGCCGGTCAATGGCGGCACGCCGCTATTCTGGTTCACGTAGGTGAACGACTTGTTGCGGCTGTCGAGATACTGGACGTCGCCACTGATCAAAGTCGTCGGAGTGGCCAACACCCGCGCCTCCACCTCGATACCCCGAATGCGCGACTGCCCGATATTCTGGGTGATATTGGTGATGCGTCCGGCAAGGTCGGGACGGACGGACGACACCTGCTGGTCCTTATATTCCCACCAGAAACCCTCGATGTTGAGCTGCACCCGGTTGTCGAAAAACCGGTTCTTCGATCCGACCGTATAGGCCGTGATAAATTCGGGATCATATGTCTCGAAACCGGTGGCGGCTGAAAAGCCGCCCGACCGATAGCCGGTTTCCACGCTCGCATAGAGCATCGATTGCGGGGCCAGATCGAACTCGACCGCGCCGCGATATGTCACGCGGCGGTTGGTCAGGCGCTGATCGTCGCTTCGGTCGCCGCGGATGAGGAGGGCCCCTGTCGGCACGCCGCCAACGCGGAGCGGCACCGGCGGTGATCCCGCCGCGGGGAAGGCGAAGGGAAACTGCGCCGGCGTCTCCACAACGGGAAACAGCGGAGCGTTGGGACAGGTGGGCACGCCCGCGACCCGTAGCTGGCAGACGATCGCGCCTGAGATGCTCGTGCCGGCGAACCGCTTGCGATCCTCGGTATAGCGGATACCGCCGACAAGTCTGACGCGGTCGTTCAGATGGAGTGTCAGCCGGCCGAAGGGCGCGATCGATTCCGTGACGTAGCGCGCGTTGGAGAATGCTGCCGAAGCCGAGGTGCTCAGCGCGACATCGGCAGAGATGTCCTCATGATAGTAAAGCGCGCCTATCGTATAGTCGATGCTGCCGACGCGGTTGCCGGCGAAACGTGCCTCAAGGCTGTATTGCTCATCGGTCTCGCGCTGGAGCGCCCCGAAGGCGCCGCTGGTCGCCAGATAGTCGAGCTTGTTGTAGCGCCATGCGGGAATGACCGAGAGCGTGCCGATGGGCGTCGTCCACTCGATCAGCCCGTTGGCGCCGTAAAACCGATTGTTCTGATAGGGCGCGATGGCCAGCGGGTCCAGCTTGCGGCCTGCCGGGCCGGCGTTGACGGTGACGCGATAGGCCTGCGCCAAAGGCGTGAGCACGCCATCGGAGGCAGGCACGCTCGCCGGCGCAAAGGCGTATCGGCCGGCCAGAGGATTATAGACATAGTGCCCGTCATAACCGACGCTCGTACCCACGCCGCCCAGATCCGCATGGTCGGCGGCGAGGCGAACGGTCAGGTTGGGCGTCAGGCGTGCCTTCAACTGCACGCGCAATGCGGCGATATCCTCGTCAGATGTTCCATCGCGATTATAGCCATCCCGCTTCGAGCGCATGCCCGATATGCGGAGCGCCCCGTCATCGCCCATGGGTATGTTGACCGCTGCTTCCGCGATGAGGGCATCGTAATTGCCATAGCTCAGGGAGCCATGGCCGGAAAAATCGCCAGGCTTCGGCTGCACGGGGATGACGTTGATCGCGCCGCCCGTCGCGTTGCGGCCGTACAGCGTTCCTTGCGGACCTTTCAACACCTCGACCCGTTCGAGATCGTAGAAAACGCCGACCGTGCCGGTCGGGCGGCCCACATAAACGCCGTCATAGTTGAACGCAGAGGCCGGATCGCTGTTCTGGGTAAGCGTGAAATTGCCGACGCCCCGGATGAAAATCAGATTGCCGGTGCTCGTCGGCTGGATGGAGAGCGCAGGAACCTGTTCGTTGAGCCGATCCGCCTGCGTCACGCCGGCCTTCAGCAGCGCGGCGCCGTCGACGACATTTATCGCAACCGCCGCGCGCTGCGAGCTTTCGACCCGGCGCTGGGCGGTTACGATGATTTCTTCCAGACCCGTTCCATTGGCGGTGGTTTTCTCCGCCGATGCGGGTTCCTGCACGGCCGACTCCGCCGGCGCGCCTTGCGAGAGGGCGATCCCCGGCATCAAACAAACGGACGCAACGGTCGTCACCAGCCATACACGCATCTTTTCCTCCCGACATTTATCTATGATCTGCCGACATTCACCGGCTTTGTTGTATTATTGAAGATTAGCTATTCAAGGAAACGATGGCGGTTTCTGTCCCATGATAGGCAGCGGGCATCAGGGCCGTCGGTTCGATGAAGCGGATGAAGCAGCCGGCGCCGCGCGTGCGCCAGCCGCAAGTTACGAGCAGCCCTGGGCCGACGGAATCCCTCGACCCTGTTCAGGCCCGGCACGCGGTTCCCGATGGAATCCCGGCCTCGTCAAATCTTGACTGCGTCCAGTCCCACCGGTCCGCTTGCAGGACGCCGTTTGAGTTCCGCCTCGTCCTCACCCGCAAGCATCCGCTGACGCAACATGTCCGGGTCGAACTCGACGCCGATGGGATTGACGTTGAACTCTTCCGTAAAGAAGAACTTCGTCGATTCTTCGACAGTCTCGAAATTCTCGACCTGGAATTCGAGATGATTGCCGTCCGGGTCGCGATAATAGAGCGAGGTGGTGGGGCCATGATTGATCGCCCATGCAGGCGCGATCCCAAGATCTTTCAGGCGCTGATAATTTTCCAGCAGGTCGTGAAGCGAGTCATAGGTGAAGGCGATATGATGCAGGCCGACATCGGAACTGTCCTGGTCGAGCAGATCGGGAACGGCCACGATCGCGATGCGATGATGCTCTTCATCGTAGGACAGGAAAGACAAGCCCGGATTTTCGTAGGCGGCCGTCGCATGCATCACGAGCTTGTACCAATCCACCATCTCCGCGAAGCGGGACGTGCGGAGAACAAAATGAGCGAGTTTCGAAGGCGGAACAATTTTCGCCGCGATCTCGGATCGGCGTTCATCAAGCATCTGCATTGTCTTCTCCTTAGTCTCTCTTTTCCCGTCGGGACGGCCACCCCGCCCATCATTTGCGCGCCTTGTTTCCTTCGGGTGCCGTCCTTCGCCGAACAAACCCGCAGGATTGCGCGCTCCGCATCGCGGGAGTTTAGTCGCCCAAAGCTATAAAACCGATATGGCAGAAACTTGCCGGCGATAGCTGGCACCTATCGGCTGCCTGTCATCCGCACATCCGCAGCAAGCGCAATCGAAGGACCTGAGCGATGCCTGCCACGCATCTCAGGGCGGGATGCGCCATCTGCCCATGCCATGGGGGCGCGCCTATTGGGAGGCTCATGCCGTCCGCTAGGCGAGGCAATAATCCAAGCGATCCGAGAGGTTTGCGCGGTGGCCTATTAATGGAGAGCTTCATGGCCAAAGTCATCATTTCATGCGCAATCACGGGAGGCATCCATACGCCGACCATGTCCGATGCGCTGCCGATTACCCCCGAACAGATCGCTGAGGAGTCGATTGCCGCCGCCGAAGCAGGGGCCGCGATCATCCACCTGCACGCACGTCGGCCCGAGGATGGCCACCCGACCGGCGATCCGGAGGTGTTCGCGCGTTTCCTGCCGGTGATCAAGCAGCGCACCGACGCGGTCATCAACCTTACCACTGGCGGCAGTCTGACCATGCCCGTCCAGGAGCGCATCGCGGCCGCGCTCCGGTTCCAGCCCGAGATATGCTCGCTCAACATGGGGAGCATGAACTTCGCGCTATTTCCCGTGGCGGGCAAGATCACGGAATGGAAATATCCGTGGGAAAAGGACTATATTGCCAATTCGGACGATTATGTCTTCCGCAACAGCTTCCGTGACATCGCCTATATGTTCGAGACGCTGGGCGGCATGGGCACCAAATATGAACATGAATGCTATGACCTTTCGCATCTCTACACGCTGGCGCATTTCATCGATCGTGGCCTGATCAAGCCGCCATTCTTCGTCCAGATGGTCTTCGGGATTCTGGGTGGAGTGGGCGCGCACCTCGAAAACCTCGTGTTCATGAAGGAAACCGCGGACCGGCTTTTCGGCAAGGAGAGCTATAAATGGTCGGTGCTGGCGGCGGGCCGCCACCAGATGCCGTTCATAACCCAGGCGGCGCTGCTGGGCGGGCATGTTCGCGTCGGGCTTGAGGACAGTCTTTATATCGGACGTGGCGAACTCGCCGCATCGAACGCCCAGCAGGTCGAGAAGATCAAGCGCATCCTGGCCGAACTCGGCCATGAGCCCGCGACACCCGCCGAAGCGCGCGAAATGCTGGGCCTGAAGGGCGCCGACCGGACGCTCATCTGATCGCGCAAGAAGCCGCGGAGGGTGTGACACCCGCAGCGGCCCTCCTCAATTTATCGACCGCCGATCGAATTCGAAGGATCAAGTGCATGGAAGCCGCGAGCAGCCAGTCGCGACGCGACATCGTCAACGCGCTCGAGCATCTCGATGCGCGATTATTATGGCTTTCCTCCTGGATGATTCACAACGCCAATCATCTTCGGCCGAAACGTGATGGCCTGAAGGTCGGCGGCCATCAGGCCAGTTGTTCGTCGATGACCGCGATCATGGCGGCGCTCTACTTCCATGCCCTTCGTCCGCAGGACAAAGTGGCGGTCAAGCCGCATGCGGGGCCGGTGCTGCATGCCATCCATTACCTGCTCGGCAACCAGACCCTCGATCGCATGCAGAAATTCCGCGGTCTGGGGGGTGTGCAAAGCTATCCTTCCCGTACCAAGGACACTATCCCCGTCGACTTCTCCACGGGCTCGGTCGGTCTGGGCGTCGCGGTCACGGCTTTCTCTTCACTCGTCCAGGACTATCTTATCGCGCACGGCCAAGTGCGGGAGGAGGATGCGGGCCGCATGATCGCGCTGATGGGCGATGCGGAACTCGACGAGGGCAATATCTACGAATGCCTGATCGAGGGTTACAAGCACGATCTGCGCAACTGCTGGTGGATCGTCGACTATAATCGCCAGTCGCTGGATGCGACCACGGCGGATCGCATGTTCCGGCGCTTCGACGATATCTTCGAGACATGTGGCTGGCGCGTTGTCACCCTCAAATATGGCAAGATGCAGCTCGCGGCCTTTGCGCGCCCCGGCGGCAAGGCGCTTGAAGAATGGATCGACAGCTGCCCCAATGCCGAGTTCGCGGCGCTCACCTATCAGGGCGGCGCTGCCTGGCGCGAAAGGCTGATGGCCGACATCGGCCAGAAACCGAACGCCCGGAAGCTGCTCGACAGCTATGACGACGAGGCTCTGGCGCGGCTCATGACCAATCTGGGCGGCCATTGCATCGAAACGCTGGTCAACGCGTTCGACAGCGCGCAGGACGACCGGCCGACCCTGTTCATCGCCTATACGGTCAAGGGCCACGGGTTGCCGCTCGCGGGCCACAAGGACAATCACTCGGGCATGATGAACCCGGCCCAGATGGAGCAGTTCCGCACCGGCCTGGGCATCAGGGAAGGCGAGGAGTGGGAACCCTGGGGCGGCCTTGGCGACAATGCCGCAACAGAGCTGAAGGCTTTCATCGCCGACAGCCCGATCGCGAAGGTCAAGACGGAACCGCTGGCGCCCGCAGTCGCCGTTCCGGCGATCCGCGCGCCCGAGGGCGCCGAACAATCCACCCAGGCCGCTTTCGGACGCATCCTCCTCGACCTCGCCAAATCGGGCGAGGAGCTGGCCGATCGCATTGTCACCACCGCGCCTGACGTCACCCAGACCACCAATCTCGGCGCCTTCGTCAACCAGCGCGGCCTGTTTCGCCGGCAGGAGCTGGCCGACGTGTTCCACAAGGCGAAGATTCCCTCGGCACAGAAATGGGCGCAGCATGCGGCGGGTCAGCATATCGAGCTGGGCATTGCAGAGAACAACTTCTTCCTCATGCTGGCCTCGCTGGGCCTTGCCGCACCACATTTCGGTACACGGCTGCTGCCGGTCGGCACCGTCTACGACCCGTTCATCGCGCGCGGTCTCGATGCGCTGAACTATGGCTGCTATTCGGACTCCCGCTTCCTCCTGGTGGGCACGCCGTCGGGAATCACGCTGGCAGCGGAAGGCGGCGCGCACCAGTCGATCAACACCCCGCTGATCGGCATGGGTCAGCCCAATCTCACCTATTTCGAGCCGGCCTATGCCGACGAGCTGGCCGTGATGATGGCTTATGCCTTCGACCATATGCAGCAGCCCGACGGCAGCTCCGTCTATCTGCGCCTGACGACCCGATCGATCCCGCAGGTCGCACGCGATGATGCCAGTTGGCAAGCCGACCTGTTGAAGGGCGGATACTGGCTGCGTCGTCCTTCCGAAGGGGCTGAAGCCGCGATTGCCTTCACCGGCGTCGTCGCGCCCGAAGCGTTGGCGGCGTGGGAAAAGCTTGTCGACGACATTCCTGGCCTCGGCCTGCTCAATGTCACCTCACCTGACCTGCTCCATCGCGGCTGGTCGGCCCGTCGCGCCGCGCGCTGGACCGATGAAACGGCCGCGCCCTGCCATGCTGAGACGTTGCTATCCGCGCTGGCACCGGGCGCGGGCCTGGTGACGGTGCTCGACGGCTCGCCCGCCGCGCTGTCCTGGCTCGGCGGCGTCAAGGGCATGCGGGTGAGCCCGCTCGGGACCGACCGTTTCGGCCAGACCGGGGACCTGCCCGATCTCTATCACGCCTATCGGCTGGACAGCGACGCCATCATCGAAGCCGCCGCCGAACTGTTCCTGGGAAACTGACATGGCCATCGAACTGAAGATGCCGGCGCTGTCGCCGACGATGGAAAAGGGCACGCTGGCAAAATGGCTGGTCGCCGAGGGCGATCTGGTGAAGGCCGGCGATCTCCTCGCCGAGATCGAGACCGACAAGGCCACGATGGAATTCGAAGCCGTGGACGAGGGGAGGATAACGAACCTCGTGGTTCCCGAAGGAACGGCAGACGTCGCGGTCGGCACGGTCATTGCCGTCATGGCGGAGAATGGCGAGACCGCGCCCAGGCCGGTGCTGGCGGGCGCGGAGCCGATGATCGTCCGACCTGTCGAGGCCGCGCAAGCGCCCGCTCCATCCGCTCCAGAGTCGGTCCGGCCAAAGCCCGCGCCAGAGGTGCCGGCGCCGCGCGCCCGTGTGTCGCCCGCCGAGCGGGTGAAGGTTAGCCCGCTTGCATTGCGCATTGCGGAGGCGAAAGGCATTGACCTTGGCGGCATCGCCGGTACCGGCCCCAACGGCCGCATCGTTCGCGCCGATCTTGGCATCGGGCCATTGGTCACCCCGCGCCACGACCCGGTCGCACGGTCGATCGACGCCGTGCCGTTCCCTGTCGCGACCATCGCCCCACCGCCTTCCGGCGTTCCTGTCGAGACGGTCAAGCTCAGCTCGATGCGAAAGACCATCGCGCGGCGCCTCACCGAATCCAAGCAGACGGTGCCGCACTTCTACCTGACGGCACGCTGCAACCTCGATCCGCTGTTGAAGCTGCGCAGAGAACTGAACGCCTCTCTCGCGCCGCGCAGCATCAAGCTCAGCGTCAACGACATGCTGATCAAGGCCCTGGCGCTCGCGCTCGTCGAAGTGCCGGACGCGAACGTCCAGTTCGGCGGCGAGGAGCTGCATCGCTTCGGGCGCGTCGACATATCGATGGCGGTGGCGATCGACGGCGGCCTCATCACTCCGGTGATCAAGGGCGCTGAGGCGCTGTCGCTTTCCGCCATAGCGACGCAGACGAAGGCGCTCGCCGCGAAGGCGCGCGATGGCAAGCTGCTGCCCGAGGAATATCAGGGCGGCACCTGCTCGATCTCCAATCTCGGCATGTTCGGGATCGATGAGATGTTTCCGGTGATCAATCCGCCCCAGGCTCTCATTCTGGGGACGGCCGCAGGGGTTGAGCAGCCGTGGAAGGTCGATGGTGCCGTGGGGCTCGCGACGATCATGGCGACGACGGCGAGCTTCGATCATCGCGCAATCGACGGCGCCCTGGCGGCCCGGTTCATGCAGTCATTCCGCGGCCTTGTCGAAACGCCGATCCTGCTGTGCAGTTGATCATGACAAGTGCCGGGGGCGCTTGTTCTTCCTCAAATCATTCGAGGAAGGCGCTGTCCAGATCCGTGGAGCAGGAGCGGACGTTTCCGCCTGAAGCTGAAGGAAATTTATGCAGACCGACCCTATCGTGATTGCCAGTTATGCCCGCACTCCGATGGGCGGCTTTCAAGGCGCGTTTTCATCGGTAACCGCAACGGAGCTTGGCGCTATCGCCGTCCGCGCGGCAGTCGAACGGGCCAAGGTGCCGGGCGAAGCAATCGACCGCATCTACATGGGATGCGTGCTGCCGGCGGCGCTGGGCCAGGCGCCGGCCCGACAGGCCGCTCTTGGCGCCGGGCTTCCGGAGAGCGTTCAGGCCACGACAGTGAACAAAATGTGCGGCTCTGGCATGCAGGCAATCATCATGGCGGCCGAAGCGCTGCGAGCGGCCGCCGCCGACGTCATCGTCGCCGGAGGCATGGAAAGCATGACCAATGCGCCCTACGCCCTTCCCAAACATCGCTCTGGCGCTCGGATCGGACATGACCGCGTCATCGACACAATGATGATGGACGGTCTCGAGGATGCCTATAGCGTGGGCAAGCCGATGGGCGCGTTCGCGCAGGATACGGCGGATGCCTATCGGTTCACGCGCGAGATGCAGGATGCCTATGCGCTTCGGTCGCTGGAGCGCGCGCGGGCGGCAATCGAAACGGGCGCCTTCGCCGAAGAAATCGTGCCGGTGCCTGTAAGGACGCGGTCAGGCTCGCAATTCATCGCAACGGACGAGCAGCCGGGGAGGGCGCGGCCGGAGAAAATACCGACGTTAAAGCCTGCATTCGCGTCAAACGGCACGATCACTGCGGCGAGTTCGGCATCGATCTCCGATGGCGCGGCGGCCATTATATTGACTCGGCGGAGCGTTGCCGAGCGGCTCAAAATGCCGGTAATAGCGCGCTTGAGCGGGTCCGCGGCGCATGCGCATGCTCCCGCGCTCTTCACCACCGCTCCCGTTCACGCCATCCGGACGTTGCTCGGCAGAACAGGCTGGTCGGTTGAGGATGTCGACCTGTTCGAGGTGAACGAAGCCTTTGCCGCGGTAGCGATGATCGCGGCGCGCGATTTGGCAATCCCCGATGACCGCCTCAATGTAAATGGCGGAGCGACAGCGCTGGGCCATCCGATCGGCGCGTCGGGCGCGCGCATTCTGGCGACCTTGCTTGCGGCGCTTCAACGCCGTGGCGGTCGGCGCGGCGTTGCGGCCCTGTGCATCGGCGGCGGCGAAGCGACCGCAATGGCAATTGAACTGATTTGAGGGAGAGACAAGCGATGAACATCGATGGCGTTGCGGCAATCGTCACGGGAGGCGCATCGGGGCTCGGGGCTGGCACGGCACTGCGCCTTGCCCGCTTAGGAGCCAGGGTCACGATCTTCGACCTCAATTCGAAGCTCGGCTCCGCACAGGCTGAGGAGTTGGGAGGACATTTCCTGGCTGTGGATGTGACGGACGAAGTCGCCGTTCACGCGGCGATCACGGAAGCTGAGGCGCGGCACGGCGTCGCTCGCATCCTTGTCAATTGCGCCGGCATCGCCACGCCGCGCAAGGTGATAGATCGCGACGGCAGTCCGATGCCGCTTGCCGACTTCTCCAGGATCGTGACGATCAATCTCATAGGTTCGTTCAATGTGCTCTCCGCCTTCGCCGCGCGGCTTCACACCGCCGAACCTGTTGGCGAGGAGCGCGGTGTCATCGTCAACACGGCGTCGGTTGCCGCCTATGATGGGCAGATCGGTCAAGCCGGCTATGCCGCGTCGAAGAGTGGAATCGTTGGAATGACACTGCCGATAGCGCGAGAGCTTGCGCGTTATGGCATAAGGGTCATGGCGATCGCACCGGGCATCTTCTGGACGCCGCTGCTTGCTGGGCTGCCCCAGGAGGCCCAGGACTCCCTCGGAAAGCAGGTGCCGTTCCCCAGCCGGTTGGGGCAGCCCGGCGAATATGCGCAATTGGTCGAAAGCATCATAACCAACCCGATGTTGAACGGAGAGGTCATTCGCCTGGACGGAGCGATCAGGATGGCCCCCAAATAAGCGCGCAGCGGCGGCCCGAATGTCAAGGCAGAAATGATCGAGCGCTTTTCCGCAACGGCGCCAAATGCCGAAGCGGTTCGGGCGACTGCGGCGAGAGCATGGCCTTGCGGTCCATGCCGCCCTTGCCCTGTTCGACCCGGATCAGCATTCGCTTGCTGTCGATATTGTCGTCCTCTGTCGGAGATCCGCCTGAACGGCGTGGAGCCATGGCTTTTCAGAGGTCGGGTTTTGGGAAGAGAGAAGCGCTTCATCTTGGGGCTTCGTGGCTGAACATCTGTTTCCCGCGCGGCGACCAAGCTTGTCATCGGTGATCTCAACCGCCGGGATGGTTCGCCTTCAGAACATCCTCGATGCGATCCGCAACTTGGGTCATCGCCATCAAGCCGGTTCCACGGTCAGCACCGCAGCTTCCGCGCCCGTCACTCTCATTCTTGCACCGACTGGCGAGTCGGGGCCTCTGCACGACCAGACGCTGTCGCCCACCTTCACCCGGCCCCGGCCATTGTCGATGGGTTCGACGACGGTGACGACCTCTCCCACCAGCCGGGCGGTGCGGTCGTTGAGGAGCGGGTCTTGCGAGTCCACCGGATTGGCGGTGTACCAGCGTCGCCCGCCCCAGACCGACAGCAGGCAAAGGCCCGCGAAAAGCAGCAACTGAAGGGGGATGGAGACCGGAAACGCGAGAGCGACCAGACCGGTCAGCGCGGCGGCCAGCGCGACCCAGATCAGGAATACGCCCGGTATCACCACTTCACCCATGGCGAGCAGCGCGGCGAAGACCAGCCAGCCCCAATGGTCGTCCAGCATGGCGAGCCAGTCGGTCATGCCTGCCCCTGTCCGAACGGCCCGCGCCGCGACGGGGCAGGGGGCGGCGGTGGAGGCGCGGCGTCTCCCAGAGCCTCCCTGGCCAGCGCGCCGATGCCGCCCAATGTGCCGATCAGCTGAGTCGCCTCCACCGGAAAAAGGATCGTCTTGGCGTTGGGGGAGGTGGCGAACTGGCTCACCGCCTCGACATATTTCTGGGCGACGAAATAGTTGATCGCCTGCGCGTTGCCGCTGGCGATCGCTTCGGAAACCATCTGCGTTGCCTTGGCTTCGGCCTCCGCCTCGCGCTCGCGGGCTTCGGCGTCGCGGAAGGCGGCTTCGCGGCGGCCCTCCGCTTCCAGGATCTGGCTTTGCTTCTGCCCTTCGGCCTTCAGGATTTCCGATGCGCGCAGCCCCTCCGATTCGAGGATCAGGGCGCGCTTCTCGCGTTCGGCCTTCATCTGGCGGCCCATGGCGTTGACGATGTCGGCGGGCGGGCGGATGTCCTTGAGTTCCACGCGGGTGATCTTGATGCCCCATGCATTGGTGGCATGGTCGACCACCGAGAGCAGGCGGGCGTTGATCTCGTCGCGCTTGGACAGGGTTTCGTCCAGGTCCATCGACCCCATGACCGTGCGCAGGTTGGTGGTCGCGAGCTGCATGATCGCGACATAGAGTTCCGACACTTCATAGGCCGCCTTGGCCGCGTCCAGCACCTGGAAGAACACGACGCCGTCGACCGAGACCATGGCGTTGTCCTTGGTGATGATCTCCTGCCCCGGAATGTCGACCACCTGTTCCATCATGTTGATCTTCCGCCCGACGGCGTAGAAGAAGGCAGGGTAGAAATTCAGGCCGGGGCGCGCGACTTCGGTGAAGCGGCCGAAGCGTTCGATGGTATATTGATAGCCCTGGCGCACGACCTTGACGCTCACCGCCAGGTAGAACAGCACCAATAATGTCACCGTCAGCGCGAATGTCGTCAGCATCTCTGCCTCTCCCCCGAAATCCGCTTGGACTATGACGCGAAATCATGAATGGGAAAAGGCAAAGTGATAGGAGTTCCATCATGTTGTTGCGCCACGCCCGATCGCTGCTGTTCCTTCCCGCGTCCAACCCGCGCGCCATTGCCAAGGCGCGGACGCTGTCCTGCGACATGGTGATACTGGATCTGGAGGATGCGGTGCCCGACGGCCGCAAGGAAGAAGCGCTGGCCAATGCGGTCGAAGCGGTTGCGGAGGGATTTGGCAGTCGTCTCTCGGCAGTGCGCATCAATGTCGAGGGCGCGCCCTCTCATGGGCGGGAGATGGTCGCGCTCAAGGCATCGGCCGCGGATTATGTGGTGCTGCCCAAGGTGGAAAATCCCCGTCAGGTGAAGGATGTGTTCAGCGTCTGCCACAAGCCGGTGATCGCGATGATCGAGAGCGCGACGGGCGTGCTGGCGGCGCAGGCGATCGCGGCGGCGGAGGGCTGCGCGGGGCTGTTCATGGGGAATAACGATCTGCGGCAGGATTTGGGGATACCGCCGTCGGCCGGGCGGGAAGGGCTGGCCCTGTCCCTGCAATCCGTCATCCTTGCGGCGCGAGCGGCGGGGATCGCCGTGTTCGATGGCGTCTTCAACCGGCTGGACGATGAAGCGGGTTTCGAAAGCGAGTGCGCGGCGGGACATGCGCTGGGCTTCGACGGCAAGACGCTGATCCATCCGAGCCAGGTGCCGGTCGCCAATCAGGTGTTCGGTCCCGACCCCCAGGCCGTCGCCGATGCACGACGGCTGGTCGAGGCGGCGACGGGCGGGGCCGAGCGGTTCGAGGGGCGAATGATCGAAAGCATGCACGTCGAGGAGGCGAGGGCGCTGATCGCGCGGGCCGACGCCGTGACGGCATAGCCGATGCCGGAACTGAAATATCCGCATGGATAACCAGGTGCAACGGTCATAAAATCAGGGAAAGGGCGTGAATCCGCGATGTTTCCGGATGCGTCATAAATGTCACTGTCAAATAAAAATTAATGGCATTTTTATGGCAAAATGTTAATGTTTGATTTGCGGGGTCGGAGATTCTGCGAGGTCCATCATGTCCAGGTTGAGGATGGCGGCGAGTGCCGCCAGTTGTATCGTTGCGCTCTTTTTCGGCGGCGCTGCGTCCGCGGGGGAGGTACAGTGCTGGCAGCCTTATGAAATAGAGGCGGCGCGTGTCAGAGATCTTCAGATCATGTTGATGCTGGGATCGCTGAAATGCCGATCGACCAATAGCGAAATCACCGCGAAATACGATAAATTCTATGAGAGGATGGGAAATGCGGACAAATATAATAATGCATTGAAACTGCGTTTCATGCGTGAAAACGGCATTGCCGACGGGCAACGTGCCTATGACGACTTCATCACGAAAATGGCCAACAGTCATACGGATGGCGTGCAATCGGCGGGTTTCTGTCAAATGGCCGACACGCTGATGACGTTGGCCACCAACGCCGGTCAGGACGAACTGCCTGTGTTGGCGCGGAATTTTTCGGAAAAGCCGGCTGGCGTGGGCGATGTCTGTGAACTGAAGACGGCTGCTGCGGCGCCTTTGGCCGCGACGCCGCCGGTAGCGGAACCCGCGACGCCGGTTGCCGTGGCGGAAGCGGCACCGCCCGCCGTCACGCCGCAATCGGCGGCCGCAGCGCTGGAGGCGGCGGCCATTGCGCTACAATCGGCTGCTGCGAGCCTCAAGACTCCGGCTGCCGATGTGGCGCCGAAGGATGCCGTGTCGGATGCCCAGCCGACGATGGTGGCTGTGGCGAAGCCGGTGAGTTGAGGGTGTCATGGGTGCCGCGCCTTTGGGGAGCGCGGCACGGGGAAATGCGAGCCCCGGAACGCTTTTTCAGTCCCCGCTGCGTTCCTCCGGTCTCCATCCCCGGCCCACCGCTTCTCAGCGTTTTTCATATCTCCAGTTGCGGCCCTTGCCCGCCGCGATCCATTCGACCGCCTGTGCGATGCGCCTGTCGCGGGTGGCATCCGTTCGCGCATCGTTGATCCACTCGCAATAGTCGCGCACCTTGCCGGGCGGGAAGCCTGCCCATGTTGCCGCGGCAGCAGGATCGGCGTCGAGGGCCGCTGAGAAAGCGGGATGCAGGGGAAGCGGTGCGCGAGGCGTCTTCACGCCGCTGCGTGGCTCGTCGCCGGCCTCTATCAACGCCATGGCTTTCCTCAAAAGAGCTGCGATCGTGGCATCGTCCGGCAGATCGTGCAGGCTTCGAATCCGGCCGAACTGGCCCATGGCTTCGCCACGGCTGCCGTCCGGCGCAACCTTGTCATGCCAGAAGCCGAAGGCGACATGCCCCTGGAAGCCGGCCATGTTGCAGAGGTTTTTGTCCCGATAGGTGAAGAAGGGCATGCCCCATTTGACGGTTTCCGCAATGTCCGGCGATGCCGCGTGGATCAGACCGCGCAAATGGCGGAGGATCGGCTGTGCGAAATCGGCCTGCCGGGCGATGTAGGCGTCGATGCGGGGATCGACCGCCATCGCCATCAGCCCTGCCGGTGCCGGGCGGTCAGCAGATAGTTGATCGCCTTGTTGGGCGAAAGGATGAAGCCCCTGGCCGGTGAGAAGCTGAGCCCGCTGCTGTCGATCACCTCCAGTCCCGCATTCTCCAGCAGCTTCGCAAGTTCCTCGGGATTGAGGAATTTGTGCCAGTCATGCGTGCCCTTGGGGATGCCGCCGATGCTTTCCCCGATGGTGATCATGGCAAGGCGGGAGAGGGGGGTGCGGTTGGGCGTCGAAAGGATCAGCAGGCCGTCCGGGGCCATCTTTTCCGCCAGCGCGGCGACGAAGGCTGCCGGGTCCGCCACATGTTCGATCACCTCCATGCAGGTGACGAGGTCGAAACCTGTTTCCTCCAGTCGTTCCACCGGCGTGGCGCGATAGTCGATGGCGAGGCCTTGCCCCGCGGCATGGTTGCGCGCCACGGCGATATTCTCCTCCGCCGCGTCCAGCGCGGTCAGGCTAGCGCCCAGGCGCGCCAGCGGTTCGGCCAGCAGGCCGGCGCCGCAGCCGACGTCCAGGGCGCGGCGGCCCGCCAGCGGGCGGAAATCATGGCTCCGCCCCGGCCAATGCCGGTCGACGGCATCGCGAATATAGCGCAGCCGGACCGGATTGAGCTTGTGCAGCATGGCGCTGCTGCCATGGGGATTCCACCAGTCGGCGGCCATGGTGCCGAAATGGGCGGCTTCGCGCGGGTCGATGGTGCTGGACGCAATATTCTCCATGGCCTCCTGCTACCAGTGTCCGGGGGTGCAGGCTATGGCTGTTTTTCGGCCTGTCTTGCATTGCCCGGCGCCGCCGATCCGGATTCGCGCGCCTTGTCCTCCTGGTCGAGGCGACGGTAGAGGTCCCGCGTCGCATCCTCGGTGCGGCGCATCTCTTCCGGCGTCCGGTGCCTGCGGTTGCTGAGCATCACGAAGATCAGCACGATCCCGAGCAGGATCGGCCCGCCGATCGTCACCATCGCCCATAAGCTGCTTTCCATCGCATCCTCCGTTCCTGGTCCCCGGACGGGCAATGACCGGCAGGCGGGTCGGTTCCTTCCGCTGCTCCCGCGACTCTGTCGCTTTGCTTGCCATATTCGCCGCTGCTGCTAATAGGAGCGCCGTTTTCGCGCCCCTCCGGGGCATTTTATTTCTTTTCAGCAGGCGGGTTCGACAGGCAAATGGCGCGCATCGTGATGAAATTCGGCGGCACCTCCATGGCGGGGATGGAGCGAATTCGCAACGTGGCCGCACGGGTCAAACATGTCGTCGAACAGGGGCATGAGGTTGCCGTCGTCGTATCCGCCATGGCGGGGGAGACCGACCGGCTGGTGGGTTTCTGCAAGGAAGCCTCGCCGCTCTACGATCCGGCGGAATATGATGTCGTCGTTGCTTCCGGCGAACAGGTGACGAGCGGCCTGCTCGCCATGACGCTGAAGGCGATGGGCGTGGATGCGCGGAGCTGGCTCGGCTGGCAGCTTCCGATCCGCACCAATGAAGCCCATGCCAAGGCGCGCATCGGGGACATCGACACGATCGACCTGCTGGCGTCGATGCGGTCGGGCACGGTGGCGGTCATCCCCGGCTTTCAGGGCATGATGGAGGATGGCCGCATCTCCACCCTCGGCCGCGGCGGGTCGGATACCTCGGCCGTTGCCGTCGCGGCGGCGGTGAAGGCGGACCGCTGCGACATCTATACCGACGTCGACGGCGTCTATACCACCGATCCGCGCATCGTGGCGCGGGCGCGCAAGCTCGACCTCGTTACCTATGAGGAAATGCTGGAACTGGCCTCGGTCGGCGCCAAGGTGCTCCAGACCCGCTCGGTCGGCCTCGCCATGAAGGAAGGCGTGGTCGTGCAGGTGCTTTCCTCCTTCGATGATCCCACCCAGGACGACCTCCCCGGCACGCTGATCGTCAGCGAAGAGGAACTGGAAGCCAAGCTCAAGGAAGACAAGATGGAACGTCAGCTCATCACCGGCATCGCCCATGACAAGAATGAGGCGAAGATCACCCTGACCCGCGTGCCGGACCGTCCGGGCGCGGTGGCGCACATCTTCGGGCCGCTGGCCGATGCCGCGATCAACGTGGACATGATCATCCAGAATGTCGGCCGCGACAAGGGCGAGACGGACGTGACCTTCACCGTGCCGGGCGCGGATCTTGCACGGGCGCTGGACGTGCTGGAAAGCCAGAAGGACGTGATCGGCTTCAACCGGGTGATCCCGGATACGAAGGTGGCGAAGGTGTCGGTCGTCGGCGTCGGCATGAAGAGCCATGCGGGCGTCGCCAGCACCATGTTCAAGTCGCTGGCCGATCGCGGCATCAATATCCTCGCCATCTCGACCAGCGAGATCAAGGTTTCGGTGCTGATCGACGAGGATGAGACCGAACTGGCGGTGCGTGTGCTGCACACGGCCTATGGCCTGGACGCGCCGGTCGCTTGACCTTTCCTTCCCTGCCCTTCAGGTTCAAACGAGGCACGTGACTCGTTTGAAGGGCCGGAGGTGGGGGACTGCCCCACAAAATAGCGCGTGGGGAGAACCCCCACCCCAACCCCTCCCCTGAAGGGGAGGGGCTTTATGATTCTAAGGGCTTGAACATGACCAACGCCAAACTCGCTTCCCTGATGGCCCGCGGCACTGAATTTCTGGGTTGCGAGGTCGCGATCCTGTGCGGGGCGATGAGCTGGGTGTCGGAGCGCAATCTGGTTGCGGCCATCTCCAATGCGGGCGGCTTCGGCGTGATCGCCTGCGGGGCCATGACTCCCGAGCTGCTCGACAGGGAGATCGCGGCGACCAAGGCGCTGACGGGCAAGCCCTTCGGCGTCAACCTCATCACCATGCACCCGCAGCTTTTCGAGCTGATCGAGGTTTGCGCGAAACATGAGGTCGGACATGTCGTCCTCGCCGGCGGCCTGCCGCCCAAGGGCAGTATCGAGGCGATCAAGGAGAAGGGCGCGAAGCTGATCTGCTTCGCTCCCGCGCTGGCGCTGGCCAAGAAGCTGGCGCGTTCCGGGGTGGATGCGCTGGTGATCGAGGGCATGGAGGCGGGCGGACATATCGGCCCGGTGTCGACCAGCGTGCTGGCGCAGGAAATCCTGCCGGAAATGGCGTCGCAGCTTCCCGTCTTCGTCGCCGGCGGCATCGGGCGTGGTGAACTGATCGCCGGCTATCTGGAAATGGGTGCGGCGGGCGTGCAGCTGGGCACCCGCTTTGCCTGCGCGGTCGAGAGCATCGCCCATCCGAACTTCAAGAAGGCCTTTTTCCGTGCATCGGCCCGCGATGCGATCGCCAGCGTGCAGATCGACCCACGCCTGCCGGTCATCCCCGTGCGGGCGCTGAAAAATGCGGGAACCGAGGCCTTTACGGCCAAGCAGCGGGAGGTCGCCAATCTGCTCGACAGCGGCGTGGTCGACATGGGCGAGGCGCAGCTCCAGATCGAACATTATTGGGCGGGTGCGCTTCGCCGCGCCGTGATCGACGGCGATGTCGAGGGCGGTTCGCTGATGGCCGGGCAGTCGGTGGGCATGGTGTCGAAGGAGGAGCCGGTGGCCGACATCATCGCGCAATTGATGGACGAAGCGGCGGCGGCGCTGGAACGGCGCATCTAGGATATCGTGCAGAAAAGCGGGACCGGTTTTCTGCTTCAAAGGATACGCAACAAAAACTTGGAGCGCGCGACCAGCGTCCGATTTTGACGCAGCGGCCCGGGGCATACCGCATTCCCTTCGCAGGTGCGCGTCGGGGGCAAATCGGACGAACCGAATCCCTCCCCGGACGAGCCGAGCCCGCTTTGGTCGTCAGGAACGCTTCGCTCTGCGATGAGTTGTGACGTCCGGATAATGATCAAAGGGATGCCAGGGTGCCGCCGCGTACCGTCGTTCGCCGTTTCTGTGAGTTTGCATCTGTCACCGCGCTCGCGCTGATCGCAGGCTGTTCCACGCCCGAGAAGAAGGCGCCGCCCACGCCGCCACCCCCGGTGGTGCCGACGATAAAGCCCCTGCCGCCGATGGGGGCGGTCGAGGAAATGGGCATTCCGGAAGTGGGCGAGGACGGCAAATATCTGACGCCCAATCGCGGCGTGACGGCCAATACGGCGCTGTGGCACGTGCGCATGGCGCTGAACGTCGCGGCGCTTTCCTGTCATGGCGTGAACGAGCCGGCGCGCATCCAGTATAACCGGATATTGCATGTGCATGAGGCGGCCCTGCGCGAAGCGAACGCGGCGGTCGACCGCAATTATTATGTCGCTTACGGTCAGGGCGGGCTGAAGGCGCGGGAACTGCTCAACACCGTCGTCTATAATTTCTTTGCGCTGCCGCCGGTGACGAAGAGCTTCTGCCCCGTGGCCATAGAGGTGGGGGCGAAGATACTGGCCATGCCGTCGAACCAGCTGCTGGCCTATGCGCCCGAAGCGCTCACCCAATTGGAAAAGCCGTTCCAGGAATTTTACGCCGCCTATGCCGATTATCTGCGGCGGTTGGCCGAATGGCAGTCGCGCTTCGGCGGGACGGTGAGTGTGGTGGTGTCGCCAACGCCGCTACCGCCCCCGCCGACCCCGCCCAGGGAGATCGCGGCCGGTTTTGCGCCCGGTGCGCCGGGGACGCCGCCATCGGCTCTGGTGCCCGGCGCTCCGGTACGGGTAGAGGTGCCGACATTCCCGCTGACGCCCATGCGGGAAACCTTCATTCCCGCGCAATAATCCCTCAGTCGCGCGTGTCGAAACGGCGTCGGGCTTCCTCCACCGCTTCCAGATTGCGCTCCGCCCAGACCCAGACGCCGCAAAAGGCGGCGCTGAGGCTGTTGCCGAGCGGCGTCAGCGCATATTCGACGCGCGGCGGCACCACGGGATGGACGGTGCGGATGACGAGGCCGTCGCGCTCCATCTGACGCAATGTCTGGGTCAGCATCTTTTGGCTGATGCCTTCCACCTGTTCGGCAATGCGGGTGAAGCGGAGCGTGCCCCTTTCCTCCAGCAGTTCGAGGACCAGCAGCGTCCATTTATCCGCGACCCGGCCGATCAGATCGTTGACGAGTCGTTCGATCCGAGGGTCTAGCGGCGCTTCGGGATTGGTGTCGATAAAGGCTTCCGCTTCGGCGATTTCAGCCGGGGCAAAACGTTTTTGCAACGGATTTTCCATTTCTCACTTCTTGGTGCGTATGGCACTTTTCGGTGCCTTCTTTCAAAAAGAGAGTGTAGCTCTAGATTGCCGGTCACACCATCGCAAAAGGAGAAGACCATGCGTAAGAGCGGCAACACCATCCTCATCACCGGCGGCGGTTCCGGCATCGGCGCGGCGCTGGCGCATGAATTCCATGCGGCCGGCAATCAGGTCATCATCGCCGGGCGGCGGCAGGCGGCGCTGGACGCCGTGGCGGCGGAGCATCCGGGCATGGCAGCCCTGACCATCGACATGGAGGACGCGGCGGCGATCGCGGCCTTCGCCGGAAAGCTGGTCGCGGACTTCCCCGCGCTCAATGTCGTGATCCATAATGCCGGGATCATGGTTGTGGAGGAGCGGATCGACCTTGCCATAGCGGAGGCCACCGTCGCCACGAACCTGTTGGGGCCGATCCGCCTGACCCATGCGTTGCTGCCGCATCTGCTGGGGCTGGAGGCGGCGACGCTGATGACGGTGACGTCGGGTCTGGCCTTCGTCCCGCTGGCGGCCACTCCCACCTACAGCGCAACCAAGGCGGCGCTCCATAGCTGGTCGCAGTCGATGCGGCATCAGCTCAGGGGCAGCAATGTCGAGGTGATCGAACTGGCGCCGCCGGGAGTGCAGACCGACCTGATGCCCGGCCATGCGGAAAATCCGCAGATGATGCCGCTGGACGAATTCATAGCGGAAGTCATGGGGCTGCTGGCGCAGCAGCCGCCGCTGGAGGAAATCTGCGTCGAACGGGTGAAGTTCCTGCGCGAAGCGGAGCGGTGCGGGGAGTTTGAGCAGGTGTTCGGGATTTTGAACGCCGGGCATTGAGCGGAGATGAATCCTCCCCATGCCCGGCATGGGGAGGATTCATCTGGCCTCATGAAGCTGGCGTGGTCGAAGGCGCCTTGGGCGGCAAGGGGAAGAGGCGGACGAAGCGTGCCGCAAGGGCCATGTCCCCCTCCACCTGAAGCGAGTCGGCCACGTCCTCGAACGTCAGGCCGCCATAGATCACGGCGGCCAGCCCATTCTGGTCGCCGCAGAAGATCGCGTCCGCACCGCCCGCTTCGCCGCGCACGGCGGTGAAATCGCCATCCTTCAGGGTCAGGCGGAACTCCTCCTCCCCGAAGCGCAGGCCGATGGTGGCGTCCAGATCGCCTATGCGGTCGCGGTCGATCATCGTGCGCATCGACAGGATCACCGACGCATTGCTCATCGGCATGCCGGGCTGCATCGTGGGAGAGCGGGATGCCCAGCGTCCCAGCACCTGGAACAATATCTCCGACTCGCGGCCCCATTCCGTCAGCTCATAAATCTGGCTGGCGGCGGGCGGGGGCAGGCGGCGGCGGATGAGGATGCTGGCCGCTTCCAGCTCCTCCAGCCTTTGCGTCAGCACATTGGCGCTGATTCCGGGCAGGCTGGCGCGCAAATCGGTGAAACGCTTGGGGCCGAGCATCAATTCCCGCATGATCAGCATGGCCCAGCGATCCCCGATCAGGTCCAGCGCATGGGCCGTTGCACAACCATCCTGATAGGCCCGCTTTTTCACGAGAGGAAATCCTTAGTTATTTTTCCTAACTTATAGATTGTATAATATAATCTACCAGTGCATAAAGTTCAAGCCGGTGAGTCGGGAAAAGGCCACAGGCCAGGATGATCCCAAGGAGATGTGTGATGCCGAACGCCCCCGCTCCGAAAATGATTTTCGTCAACCTGCCGGTGAAGGATCTGGCTGCCTCGATCGCCTTTTACGAGGCGGTGGGCGCGGTCCGGAACAATGATTTTGCGGACGACAGCGCGCAGATGCTGAGCTTTTCCGACAATATCCACGTGATGCTGCTGACGCGGGAGCGGTTTGCCGGCTTCACGCCGCGTCGCATTCCGGACGCGCATGAAACGGCGCAGGTGCTGCTTGCCCTTAGCGAGGCGAGCCGCGCCGATGTCGACCGGACGACGGAGAAGGCGTTGGCGGCGGGCGGTGCGGAGCCCAATCCCCGGCAGGACCATGGCTTCATGTACGGCCGCAGCTTTGCCGACCTGGACGGCCATATCTGGGAAGTGGCGTGGATGGATATGGAAGCGGCGCTGGCGGTGAACAAGGAAGCCGCTGCCTGAACTCCGCCTTTCCTTAAGGAGAGAAACGATGAGCTATATGGACGGTTTCGTGATCCCCGTGCCCAAGGGCAACAAGGAGCGGTACAGGGAAGTGGCGGCCTATGCCGCGCCGATCTTCATCGAACATGGCGCGCTGCGGGTCGTGGAATGCTGGGCGAACGACGTCAAGCTAGGCAAGGTCAACGATTTCCGCACCGCCGTGATCGCGGAGGAGGATGAGGAGGTCGTCTTTTCCTGGATCGAATGGCCCGACAAGGCGACTCGCGATGCAGGGGCGGAGAAGGTCATGAACGATCCGCGGATGGAGCCGAAGGAAGGGGAAGACATGCCTTTCGCCGGTGCGCGGCTGATCTATGGCGGGTTCGAGGTGCTGCTCGACGCAAGGGCCTGAGGGCGGGGATCGAAAACTGGGCTTGAGGGAGGCTGGAAATGACCGACCTGAACGGCAAATTCTTCTGGTATGAACTGATGACCAGCGATCCGCAGGCGGCGATCGCCTTCTATGGCGACATCGTCGGCTGGACCGCGCAACCCTTTGGCGGGGAGCGGACCGATGATCCCTATCATGTCGTGTCGGGCAGCGCCGGGCCGATGGGCGGGATCATGTCCATTCCGGCTGAAGCGAAGGATCGCGGCATGTCGCCCTGGTGGGGCGGCTATGTCGGTTCGGCCGATGTGGATGCGGATGCGAAGCGGCTGGCCGGGGCGGGCGGCAGCGTGAAGCGCGCGCCGGAGGACATTCCGGGCGTCGGGCGCTTCGCGGTGATGAGCGATCCGGGCGGGGCGGCGTTCATGCTGCTCAAGGGGTCCAGTCCCGACGGGATGGAGCCCGCGCCACCGATGGCGAACGGTCATGTCGGCTGGCATGAACTTTACAGCGGCGCTTTCGACGCCGACCTGGCCTTCTACACCGGGCAGTTCGGCTGGGCGAAGGGCGAGGCCATGGATATGGGGGAAATGGGCAGCTATCAGCTCGTCTCCCAGACCGGCGGCACTGATTTCCAGAGCATGACGGGCGGCATCATGGCCCGTCCCCCGGAGGTGCCGGTGCCGGTCTGGCTCTTCTACTTCGTCGTGCCGGACATCGACATCGCGACGGAGAAGGTGAAGGCCGGCGGCGGAACCGTGCTGAACGGCCCGATGGAGGTGCCGGGCGGGGCCTGGATCATCCAGGCGACCGACCCCCAGGATGCGATGTTCGCGCTGGTGGGCATGCGATCCGGCACGGCATAAGGAGAGGAATCATGTCGAAGATTTCACCCTGCCTGTGGTATAACGGGCAGGCGGAGGAGGCCGCGCGCTTCTACACATCCCTGTTCGGGGGATCGGTGGATTTCATCAGCCGCTATCCCGACGATAATCCCAGCCCCAGTCCGTTCAAGGGCGGGGATGTGCTGCTGGTGGAATTCACCCTGTTCGGGGAAAGCTATCAGGCGCTGAACGGCGGGCCGAAATTTCCTTTCACGGAGGCGGTCTCGCTGTCCGTCGCCTGTCGGGATCAGGCGGAGATCGATCGTTATTTCGATGCCCTGACCGCGGATGGCGGTTCGCCGGGCCCGTGCGGCTGGCTGAAGGACAAATATGGCCTGTCCTGGCAGCTGGTGACGCAGGAGATCATGGACCTTTACAAGACCGGCGACCGGCCGGGCATCCAGCGGATGATGAACGAGATGATGACCATGCAGAAGCTGGATACCGCCCGGATGAAGGCGGCGTTCGAGGGGAGGCCGGCATGAGCGCGGCGGAATTCGAACTATCGGTGACCTGTCACATCGCCGCCCCGCGCGAAATCGTGTGGAAGGTATGGACGGACCTCAAGGACCAATGGTTCTGCCCGAAGCCCTGGCGCGCCGAGGTGATCGAGGAGGATCTGCGGCCCGGCGGGCGGAGCGCGGTGCGGATGTTCGGCCCGAATGGCGAGGACACGGGGCCGATGGAAGGCATCGTGCTGGAGGTGGTGCCGCAGGAGAAGGTGGTGACGACCGACGCCTATGCCTCCGGCTGGATACCGCAGACGCCCTTCATGACGGCGATCTGGAGCTTTGCCGTGGAGGGGGAGGGGACGCGCTTCACCGCGACGGCCCGGCATTGGGATGCCGGAGCGATGGCGAAGCATGAGGAGATGGGATTCCACCCCGGCTGGGACCAGATGGCCGAGCAGTTCAAGGCTCTGTGCGAGACTTCGGCGGGCATGGCTTAGAGCCAATCGACATTCAGCCCTGACGGCCTGCAAATGACGCTTTTCCGTGCTTCCGGTGCTCACCTACTTTGAGTAGGCTGCGCTCCGGGTCACGGAAA
>NZ_LTAB01000033.1:0-47659 GCF_001580035.1 Sphingobium sp. 22B
AGGCCGGATAAATTTTGCCATCCGGGGTGGGGCTCGCCCCACCCCGGATGAAATGCTACGCATCACCTCGGGTGTCGCGCTTCAAATGGAAACCGCCAGCGCCRKWTAGAAATGTCACCCTCTGCAAAATAGAGATGTCACTGGTGGCATGGTGCTCCCTGGATGCAGGGAGTGCGCGGATGATGGTGGTGTCCATGAGCCATGGCGAGCTTACACGCTTTGATACTCTGCTACGTGTTGAACGCCGGGAGTTGCGGGCCGAGGATGCAGCAACGCTGCTCGGTTTGTCGCGTCGGCAGGTTTATCGATTGCTGATACGGATGCGCGCGGACGGTGCGTCGGGCCTGGTTTCCCGACGTCGTGGACGCCGTAGCAACCGCTGGCTCGGCGACGGAATTCGCGATCATGCGATTGCGTTGGTTCGGGAGCATTACCATGATTTTGGGCCGACGCTGGCTGCCGAGTATCTGGCGGAGCGGCATGATGTGCATATTTCCCGTGAGACGCTGCGCAAGCTGATGATCGAGGCTGGTTTGTGGAAGGACCGTGCGGCGCGTCGTCCGCGCCCCTATCAGCCGCGCTACCGCCGGGACTGCCGCGGCGAACTGGTCCAGATCGATGGCTCGAAGCATTGGTGGTTCGAAGATCGTGGTCCGCAATGCACCCTGCTCGTCTATATTGACGACGCGACCAGTGAACTGATGCATCTTCAGATGGTCGAGAGTGAGAGCACCTTTTCCTACATGGAAGCGACGCGCGAATATATCGAGCGGCATGGCAAGCCGGTGGCCTTCTACTCCGATCAGCACAGCGTCTTCCGTAATTCCCGCGCCAGCGCGGCGCGCGGGGATGGCATGACTCATTTCGGCCGCGCGCTGGACGCGCTGAACATCGAGATCATCTGCGCCAACTCGCCGCAGGCCAAGGGCCGGGTCGAGCGGGCCAACGGCACGTTGCAGGATCGGCTGGTCAAGGCGATGCGGCTGGAGGGCATATCTTCGATCGAAGAAGCGAACGCCTTTCTGCCGGGCTATATGGTCCGCCACAATGCCCGCTTCGCTCGTCCCGCTTTCGATAGTCGCGATCTCCACCGTCCGCTCGCCCTCCATGACGATCTGCGCGCGATCATGGTGTGGCGCGAACAACGGACAGTCACGGCGGCGCTGACACTCCATTACAACAAGGCGATGTTCATCCTGGAACCGACCGAGATCGCCAGGGAGCTGGTGCGCAAGCGAGTGATGGTGTGCGAATATCCTGATGGCCGGCTGGAGATCCAGCATGAAGGCCATGTGTTGCCCTATCGCCAGTTCGACAAGATGCGGCAGGTGAAGCAGCCGGCGATCGTGGAGAACCGCCATCTCGACGCGGCCTTGCTGCTGGCGAAGCAGATCCAGGCGATCGCCCCGCATCACCGGCAGCGCAACAACAATGCTCCTGCCCGTCGTGACCAGCCCACACATCTGTTCCCGGAACCGGAGGTGCCGGCGAAGATCGATGGGCGCCGGTTGGGCGGGGCCAAGCTCAAACGCGGYCCCCGKCTCAGCCAGGCGGAGTTACGGGCGCGCGGCACGCTCGAGTTCGTGAAAGCGCGCTAAGGCCGCGCTGACCGRGCCCGCTGCSTGCGCAGCGGGTCCATGCCCTTCCCCAYCWMWGTCRCGCYWCCAGCAGGGTCTGCGCTGCGCTATCYCGAGGGCTCCACGCAGCCCCTGCTGATCGAAAGAGTGTCATTTCTATTTGGCAGAGATTGTGACTTCTCTAAGTAGCAGGAACATTTTATGTACGCGTTGTCAACATGTTATATGGCTTCTTAGCCTTTGCGATTTACACTGCGTTCGCCGAACCCCTGTTTGGGCGGTATCACATCCCCCAGCCATTTCCTCGATCCGAACAGGAAAATCGCTCGGTTGCGGTCAGCTACGGCATTTCGGTAGCATGCTGCGGATCCATCCTTGAATGGCAAGCTCCGTTTTCCAGCGGTGCGGTAATTACCTCGGATGACGGTATTTTTTCGGCGCTGTGAGAAATGCCAGAGGTAGGCACAGCTACCGAAGCTGTCGAAGATCGCTTTATCAACTGTTGATAAGATGCTATCCTCGGGTCAGGAGGTATTTGGATGATCAGCGCGGATCTTGGACAGCAGCTTGAAACGTTCGTGACCAGCTTGGTCGCGAACGGTCGATACAATTCGAAAAGTGAGGTGCTCCGCGAGGGAGTGCGCATGATTCAGGACCGAGAAACCCGCCTTGCAGCGCTCGATGCTTCGATCGCGCGCGGGCTCGCCGACGCTGATACAGGGAACACAACTCCCGCAGAAGCGGTGTTTGATCGCCTTGAAGACAAATATCGCGCCATGGATACCGGCTCTCAATGATCGTCCACCTTTCGGCCGAGGCCGAGCATGACCTTGAGACGATCGGTGATTATATTGCGCAGGACAACCCCGCCCGGGCGATAAGCTTTTTGCGCGAGCTGCGCGAGAAATGCCTGGACCTGTCGAATCATCCTGAACGTTTCCCGCTCGTGCCACGCTTCGAAGGACTGGGCGTGCGGCGCCGCGGGCATGGAAATTATCTGATCTTCTATCGCGTGGAAGCGGACAAGGTCGTCATTGTTCACATCCTGCATGGCGCTCAGGATTACGGAGCGATGCTTTTTCCAGACTGACTATTAACTGCTTCAATGCCCCTCTCTTTTTACCAACTGTCTTTGGACCTGGACCACATCATGAGCCCACCGATGACGACCATCACCAGCGCCGCAGCAGGCATGGCCTGCCGCCGCCCATGAGCTGGTCAGCGCGCCGCGAGGGCTGGAATCCACAGAGTGAAGATGCCCGCGATGACGGGGATGTCTATTACTCTCGCGTCATCCACTCGGCCGCGTTCCGCCGACTGCAAGGCAAGACGCAGATTTTGAATCTCGGCGACAGCGACTTCTACCGGACGCGCCTGACCCACTCGCTAGAAGTCGCGCAGATTGCAGGCGGAATAGCCCGCCAACTCGGCAAGAGCATCCCCGATCACCCCGCCGCCTCGCTCCTGCCCGACCGCGGGACCATCCATTCGATCGGTTGCACCCATGATTTCGGCCATCCTCCCTTCGGCCATGGCGGTGAGATCGCGCTCAACTATTGCATGCGCGATGCAGGCGGGTTCGAGGGGAATGGCCAGACGTTGAGAATATTGGGCCGACTGGAGCATTTCTCCTCCCATGCCGGGGCGAACCTGACGCGCCGGACCATGCTCGGCATCCTGAAATATCCCGTCGCCTTCAGCCGAGTGAGCAATCCGGCGATCATCCCTGCCCTCGTCACCGGCCCGACCACCATCAAGATACTCGACGGCAAGGCGTGCAAGCCCCCCAAGTGCTATCATGATAGCGAGCAGGACGTTGTCGACTGGATTCTTGCGCCGCTGGACAATGAGGATCGCGAAACATTCCAGACGTTCGCGCCCCAGCCCGGCAAGCATGGTCGGTCCATCCACAAATCGCTCGATTGCTCCATCATGGATACGGCCGACGACATCGCTTATGGCGTCCATGATCTGGAAGATGCGATCGCCCTTGACCTCGTCACGCGGGAGCGTTTTGCCGCCGCGCTGCAGGATCGCTGCCCGACTTTTCTCGACGCCCTCAAGGAAAAATATCCGGGCGAGAGCGCCAATGACGTCTTCTCGCAGATGATAGACGGTTTATTCGGCGGCGCTGCCTCGCGCAAGCGCTTCATCGGACGGCTGGTCCACCATTTTCTCACCGCCGTGGAATATGTCGAACTGGACGCCTTTGCCGAGCCATTGCTGCGTTACCGCGTCCGGGTACGGGAAGGCGAGCGTCAGTTCCTCGACGTCCTGCAAAATTTCGTCGTGCGGGAAGTCATCACCAGCCCCGGGGTCCAGCATCTGGAGTTCAAGGGTCAGGGGATGGTCATCGCCGTTTTTGAAGCCATGCAGGCCGACCCGGTCCGGCTTCTCCCCCGCGAAGAGCTTTTGAAGTTTGAGGCAGCGGGCGGCGACCTGCGCATCATCTGCGATTATGTTGCAGCGATGACCGACACGCATCTGCTCAAAACATATGAGCGGTTGTTTTCCCCACGCTTGGGTTCGGTGTTCGACCGTCTCTGACAGGAGCGGTGTGCCTCGCTCCGTCCGCTTATTTGCACGCGCCGGGGATGCGTCATGGCGATGTCACAGGAGGCAGGCTACCTGCGCCACATGAATATCGGTTCATATTTCCGCCTCGAAGGCGTCCTCGTCGCAGGTGCGGTCAATCCCTATGTCCAAGCGCGCAATGGTGCGCTTTGGGAGGTCGGCCTTCTTAAAAATGTCGTTCATCTTCTTCAATCGAACGTGGTGGTCGAAGGCATCAGGACGGGCGCGGAAGCGATCGCGGTCAACTGGATTGAAGCGAACGGGCCGTTTCAATGAACCCTTTCCTCACCCGCCATGTAGCGGTATCGCTCGGTGTCGCCGAAGCGTCCGCCTAACCTCGGCGGTGATCGTGTAGACCGCTTCTCGCTGCGCACCGCGATTGGGATGATCGACGCGGTAGCCCTGATAATGCCGCCGCAGCAGGCCGGCCTTCACCAGATCCGAAACCGCCCGGCTCACACTGGTTCGACCGGAACGGATGATGCGCTCCTGAATCTGCGCCTCACATGCGCGCTCCAGCTCGGCTGGATCAGCGCCATCCTGCGCCATGCCTAGCACCTCTCCCCGCACGGCTTCCACCATGGCGATGCGCCGGCAATCGCGTTTCGCCAGCGGAGCCAAGGCCTGGCAGAGCCAATCGCGAACAGGCACCCTCCCCTCCTCGGTCCTCACATAAGGCCCGAGGCTTCCATTGGGTCCGGCTTCTCGTGCGATGAGTTCCAGTACCAGCAGCGCATAGCGCGGTCGGCGCGTGACGGCCGCAATACGATCGACCAGTTCCGGCTGCGTTGCGCTCGCTGGCGCGAGCGTCGGCCGTACAGGCTTCTTCGCAGACGGCAGAGGTTGCTCGAAACGGTCGGCCTGATAGAACATATCAGGAATCTAGCAGATGATGAGTCGCTGTGAATCCCCTTTTCTGCGCCGGTGCCAGATAAAACCCATGTGTCACTTTGCCCGGCTACGCCCCGTGTTCTGGGGCAATTCCCCTCTTCCGGTCGGCCATCTTCCAGCTTATGCCCTTGCGCATCATCAACGGGAGAATGCCCAATGAACAACACCGATCTCGCCGAAGCCCTGGCTGCCGACCAGGGCCTCACCAAGGCCGATGCCCGCAAATATGTCGACGCCGTTTTCAGCTCGATCGCCAATGCGGCTGCCAAGGGGCAGGAGGTGTCGCTGAACGGCTTCGGCAAGTTCAAGGTGAGTGCGACGTGAAAGTCGTCTAAATAATTGTTTGCGCATGAATAATCTCATGGATCAAACCTGATGTTCCGTCATCAGTAGCCTACCGGCACATGCGGGACTGGTAACGGTCCGGTATGAAGCTGCTGGGACAATGTAGCCGGGCCTTCGGGCCGTGCCGATGCCGTGAGGTGGCGGTATCTTCTGCAAGCATCAGAGCGGATGGGGCGCTAGGCTGGGTGGTATGACTAATTGAAGTGAACTGCTGATAAACGTCGTGAAATTTGACAAGCCAAAGATGCTGATAGGCTTGAACCAAAAGGTGCGCGGTCGGATGTCTCTCTTTACTTTGGAGACACACGGACAAGATAGACCGCCGGCGAATAGGCAGGGTCTAACCCACCCCCGTTATTTAGATGAAACACGGTAAGCCCGTATCTCCGCCCGGCAGTGGGCAGGCCAACCGCAAGGAAAGCTGTCGGTGGTGCGGGTAAAGGATGTCGGAGAAAGCGAAGGCCGGGCTGTAATGGTCTGGACAGGGGTTGCGGCTTGCCAACATCACCCCGCCTGAAAAGGAGCAGACTTCCGACGGGTCTCTCATCGCGAGAAAATATGCAGAACCCTCAAAGGAGGACAGGCAAATGACGGTCATAGCGACTGGTGCGGCCTCCCGCGAAACGGCGGACTGGAGCCAGATTGACTGGTCCTCGGTGCGTCGAACCGTGCGACGGCTGCAAATGCGTATCGCGAAGGCAGTTCGGGAAGGTCGCTGGGGTAAGGTGCAAGCCTTACAGCGGCTGCTGACCCATTCGTTCAGCGGCAAGGCTCTTGCCGTAAAACGAGTTACCGAAAATCGAGGTAAGAGGACGCCCGGAGTCGACCGGATCATCTGGGACACGCCGGGCAAATGCGTCAGAGGAGTATTGTCGCTCAGACGGCGGGGCTATCGGCCACTACCGCTGAGGCGGGTGTATATCCCGAAGGCAAATAGCAAAAAGCTGCGTCCGCTTGGTATTCCGACGATGAAAGACAGGGCCATGCAGGCACTTCACCTGCTTGCGCTACTGCCTGTCGCGGAAACCACGGCAGACCCTAACTCATACGGCTTCCGTCCCTTTCGCGCCGCGCGTGATGCGGCTCGCCAGTGCTTCATTGCACTGCGGGGACGGGGGACGGCGGGATGGGTTCTGGACGCTGACATTGCTGGCTGCTTCGACGAAATCAGCAAGGACTGGCTCACCGCCAACATCTCCATGGACAGGGCGGTGCTCCGGAAGTGGCTGGACTCCGGTTATATGCAGGACGGCGAATGGCACGCAACTCGAGCGGGAACTCCGCAAGGCGGAATAATCTCGCCAACACTTGCCAACATGGCCTTGGACGGAATGGAAACGATGTTAAAGGCTCATTACGGCCCCAAACATCGAAACATACGCACCAAGGTCAATATGATACGTTACGCCGATGACTTTGTCATTACTGGTGCATCGAGAGAAGTGCTGGAGGAGGCAAGGACTTTGGTAGAGGAATTTCTATCTGCACGGGGTCTATCCCTGTCTGAAGAAAAGACTCGCCTCGTGCGGGTCGAGGAAGGCTTCGACTTCCTCGGCTGGAACGTGCGCAGATATGATGGGCACACCCACATCAAACCCGCCAAGAAGAACGTGGCGGCGTTCATGCGCAAAATCCGAACGATTATCAAATCCGCCGCCAGCATAAGGCAGGAGCATCTGATATGGCGACTCAACCCTGTCATACGGGGTTGGACCAATTATCATCACAACCAGGTGGCGAAGGAAACCTTCCGAAAGGTCGATCACCTCATCTGGAAGTGTCTCTGGCAGTGGGCCTGTCGTAGGCACCCGAACAAACCGCGTCGTTGGGTGAAGGGGCGTTACTTCATTCGGGAAGGCACGCGCGACTGGGTGTTCCGCGCAGGCGTGAAGGACGACGGAGGAAACGTCACGTTCACACGGTTGCTGAATGCAGCCGACGTTCCCATCCGTCGCCATTGCAAAATCCGGGCTGCTGCCAATCCGTTTGATCCGGTCTGGGACGGTTACTTCGCCGCAAGGCGCAGCCGACCCACGGATCTACCGGCAGACCTCGGATGACCCGCATCCGCCCCTTGATCGAGGGGACTGGTGGCTCTGGTCACACAGGGCTTCGTGGAGGCTTGAGCTGCATGCAGGGAAACTTGCACGTGCAGTTCTAAGGGGGGAGCGGTCCGGTAACGGGTCGCTCCTACCCGACAGGACAGCCCGGCCCGCGAAGGCCGCAATCCTTCGACCGGTGCGACGATCCAGATCGCTGCGTCGAAGAAGCTGACCTTCACGCCTGGCAAGGCGCTCAAGGACCAAGTGAACGGGTAAGCCGTGAAGGGCCGCCGAACGACGGTTCAACGGCCCTTCCCATCACAAAATTGCATGTCACTTTTTCAACGCAGGTAAAGTGACACATGGGTCACTCAAGGCCAGACGTCGATCGCACTGATCAGAAGAAGTGCCACTCCAGCATCATGGCATCGACCAGAGCCCAGTCGATCTCCCCAAGCTCGAATTTCGTTCGATCAAAAATCCCGCCCGGATCGCCCGGCACGGAAATGTGACCCGGGGCATTAAGGTAGCGATTGACGAACTCCAGCTCGGTTTTCACCACTGCCTTGCGCCCTTCCAGGCACATATCCACCACGTAGCGTAACGCCGGCTCTTCGGCTCTGTCGATGACGCTCCTCAATTCCGGTGCATCGAGCTCGTCAGCGATGACGCGCGCATATTGGTTCGCGCCATGCTCAAGAATGAGGATGCGCTCGAGCGTCTCCTCCATGGTTTCGGGCCGATCATGCTCTGCGCCGATGAGCTGGGCGACTTCCGACCTGTTCTTTCGCGCATACCCGGCGGCAGTTGATCATCGAGCGCCGGCACCTTGTCTTCCACGAGCGCCACCGTACCCAAAGGCTGCGCGCATTGCGGGAGGCTGGATGTCTCATCGACGTGCCACCCTTGCCCAGCTTTTGCGCAGCGAGCGGGGAGGTCGCGAGGGAAAGGACAGCGAGCGCGGGAAATGCATATTTCATGACGATGCTCCTTCGTGAGAATCAAGGTCACAAATCTAGGCCCAGGCCGCGCTCGGGCAGCGGCGGCAGGAGGTCGGCGCGATCCTGGCCTTGTGCTGGCGGACCATGCCCGTCTCTGGGGTCGACTGGCTTGCCGCAATTGTCCGGCAGCGGCGGAAGATCGGCGGGGAAGTCCGCGGGATGGGAACCAGCGCCCGTGGTCACCCCTTCAACCGGACCAGGGTCGAACTTGGCAGGGCCTCGCGCCTGGGGTCCGTCAATTGCAAGCCGCCCCAGGGTCTCCAGCGCGGAGGTCTTGTTTCCCGGATTATGGTCGAGCTGGCGCGCCAGCTTTTCCTTGTCGTCGACGATCATGGTCAGTTCGTCACGCACGCGCGTGACCCCCACATTGAACAGGCGCTGGTTCGAGAGGTTGCGCTCATGGCTCGCCATGACCGTGATCGCCTTGTCGGTCGTGATCCCCTGGGCCATGTGCATGTTGAGGCTATAGGCAAGGTCAAGGCGCGAGAGCATCGGATCGCCCACCGCCAGGGTCAGCTGTTTGTCCTGCCCGAGATTGACGGTAACGCCGGTGGCGTCGACGCGGACAACGCGCGCGATGGCGGCGTTCCACAGTTCTCGCGGCTTGTCCTTCGCCGTCCAGCGGATCGTGTCGCCTTCTCGGAGATGCAGGCCCTTCTTTTCGGAAAGTTGCAACCGGTCGCGCTGCTCGGTGGGGGACAGCCGGGCGGGATCGAACCGGATCTTGCGGCGGCCATCGGTGAGATCGACCCGGCCATTGGCATGAACCTTGAGGACATCATAGCGTCCGGCCTTGAGCCCGACATCGTTCGCGCCGCCCCGCCCAACCTCCAGCACCTGTCCGGCACGGTAATTGGCGGCATAGCGCAATTCTTCGCGAGTCATGTTGACGCGCTCGAAGATGGTAAGGTGGATGCCCTCGCCCTTGAGGGTGCCCTCTGCGGAAAGGCCCGCCTGGATGCACTCATTGATCGCCTGCCGGGTTTCGCGTCCCGAGGCGAACACTGCCGTCGCGGCGCGCTCCTGTGGCGACAAAGACAGCCAGCGATCGGCGGCTTCGTCCGCTGGGGCAGCGCTCTCAACCACCTTGTCGCCCAGCACTTTCATGGCCTGGCTGGCCTTGCCGAGATTGGCCAGCGCCGCGACGGCGCGCAGTTCGTCGGTGCGCTGGCGGATATTCTGGTCCATGCGCGCCATCGTGCCGCCGCCTGCCTGGATCATGGCGAAGGCCTTGCCGGCATCGATCGAAGAGAGTTGCTGGCGATCACCGACCAGAACCAACTGCTCGATCCCCAGCGCCGCGACAATCTGGTGTAGGCTCAGCATGTCGCGGGACGACACCATCGAGGTCTCGTCCACCACCAGCATGGCGCCCTCCATACGCTCGCGGGCCACCTCATAGGCAGGACCCTCGCGCCGCGCCACGAAGCGTTCATGGGCGAGAACAAAGGAGGCGATCGTCTGTGCCTCGATGCCTGCGCCTTCCTTCATGTCGGCGACCATCTTGTTCTGAACGGCGAGGCCGAGAATCTTGCGCCCCTCCCCTTCCGCAACCCGTGCGACCGCCGAGAGCATCGTTGATTTGCCGGCGCCCGCGACGCCCTGGATCGAGATCGTCCGATCGGAGGAACTGACGATCAGCGTGGCGGAGCCCAGCTGACCAGGGTTGAGCGGATGACTGCTTGCCTGCTGCAGGCGCTGCGGCGCCTCGGCAGGATCGAGCATGGGCGCTGCCTGCCCCTTGCTCGCCTCCACCAGGGCCAGGATATTCTCTTCGGTCGCGAGCGCCTCCCTCGTGGTTAACATAGGGGCGGCGCGCTCCACCCCGCGGAGCAACAGTCCCTTGTCGACGAGCTGCCCGATCCGCCGTTCGACATGCTCGATGGTCACGCCCTTCAACCCGAGGTCGAGCGCGGTCTTGGCAAGCTTATGCTGTTCGAACGCGGCTTCCCGCTCGCCATGGATCCGCACCGCCGAGGCGACCGCCAGCTGCGCGCGGCCCGCCGCGGGGCTTTGCACGATGCGGGCGATCCGGCGATCGACCAGCGGATCATCATGGGACAACACGGCGCCCACCGCATGCCATGCTCCGGCAACCGCGTCGCGGATGGCGCGATAGCCGGTTTCCAGACGCCCGGCTGCTTCGTGGCCCGCGCTCCGCAGGATCGCTGCCTCCCGCAATTCCTGCCCGGTAAAGCCAAGGCCTTCACCCTTGTCCTTCCAGCCCTGAAGCAGGGCCGCGCGATCCTCGACGTTGAGCTTGGGATCACGGGTGCGCGTGGTAATTTCGCGCAGCGCCTCGGGAGATTTAAGGCCCAGTTCCGTCGCCTTCTCCAATATGTCCTGCCGCCGCTGGCTGTACGCGTCGATCACCGGTTGCGGGACACCGGTAATCTCGAAGGTGCCGTGCTTTCCCTTCAGGTCGACGCCATAGCCGAGCTTCTCGATCTCGCCGCGCAGATAGGCATGATAGATGGCGCCGATCACGCTGTTGTTGCTCCAGATCCTGTCGGCATGGAGCGCCTGCCATTTGCCATCCAGCATCTTGGTGAGGTTCGCGATGACGGCGTGGATATGCCCCTGCGGATCAAGCGCCCGGCTGGTATCATGCTCGAACAGGGCATAGACGAGATTGCCGGTCGGGATCGGAACCTTGCGCCCCTCCTGGTCCTTGCGGCCTTCCGCCAAATTCTTCTCGACCCAGGCCATGGTCGCCTTCACCGCGGACATATTGGCGGCGAGAATGCGGCGGTCGCCCGCGACATAGGCCATGACCGAGGCGGACTTGGGCATGGAGAAGGTGAGGTCATAGCCGGCGCGTCGGTTCTCGACCTGCCCGACCTGTTCGCCCGAGGGCAATTCTCCCTTGAGGATTGCCTCGAACGCATCCTTGCCAACCTCGCCCGCCAGGCCCAGGTCGCGGGCGCCCTCCCCTTCCCAGAGGCTGAGTTCCGACGAGCCCTCGACGGTGTAATAATTGTCCTGCGCGAAATAGTTGGCGGCGCCCGATGCGGAGCGGACAGAGGCGATCGACAGCATGGATCATATCCCCCAATCCGCGCTGTCGCCAAGATCCTTGCCGCCCGAAAAATCCTGCCGCATCTCAATGAGCGACTGATCCTCCGCCGGCGCGCGCGGGGATGGCTGACTGCTCCCCTGCCCTGCCCGTCCGACGGGCTGACCCGTTGCCGGATCGGCGCGGTCTGCGAGCGCCCGGTCCGCCGCATGACGAGGGGCCACTCTGCTAGGTTCGGGCTGGTCGCGATCGGCAGCCCGCCGGGCTGCTTCATGCTCTTCATTTCTCTCTCCGAACAGGATGCGGGCGGCCATCTCCTTGGCAAGATTGACTTCGGGATCGGGCACCTCCTCGACAATCTGCGCCGCGCCATCCCGGCCGCCTGCCTCACCCCCCTCTTCCGCGAACAGGGCGTCGGTTCGCTTCGAGCGAACCGGGTTCACATGGGCACAGCGGACGAACCCTTGCGCCACCTGCGGATAGTCCTTCCACTGGAGGAGAATCCGGGCCGCGGGAAATCCGTCGGGGAATTTCACAAAGCCGTGCATGGACGGCAGGTTGGTGATGTCGTCGGCGATGACGAGCGGCTCGACCTGCTTGCGCGGTGTCAGGGTGGAGGCATCGCGCGTCTGGTTGTAGCCGTAGCTATAGGCCTCATCCATCTGCCGTACTTCTCGATTGCCGATATAGCGCGCGCACTGCTCGGCCGTGTCGAGATCCGCCGTGGCGAGGATCAACTTGGTGCGCGCCAGAGATGCCAGATTACGGGCGCCCTGCTCGCCATACACTTCGACCAATTTCTCGAAACTGTGGATGCCGAGGATCATTGCTCCGCCAAAGGCGCGGGCGGTCTGAAGCCCGTTTTCGATCGCGGGCAACCGGTGCAGCGCGCCCAGCTCATCGAACATGAACCAAGTGCGTAAATTGCGCGTGCGTGGCATGGTCATGAGCGTGTTGATGGCAAGGTCCATCCACAGCGTCAGCAGCGCCTTGTTCATCGGCAGATCGACATAGTTGGAGGTGATGAACAGGATCGAGCCCGGACGCTTTTCCTGGGTCATCCATTGCCGGATCGAGAAGGCTTCCCCCTCTTCCGGCAAGAAGCGCAACACCTGCGCATTGGTGTTGAAAACCGCGCGGATGGACTCCGCCATGCGAGCCGCCTCCGGCGCGGTGAGAGGATCGGCGATGGTGTTGGTGAGGAAGCGATGGACGCGTTTCAGATCAGCGGTCATCAGATTTTCGGCCAGGGCCAGATTGGTGGCCTGGCCGCGCTCGATGAGGCGCACGCACATCTCAATGAAGAGGGTCCGTGCCGCCAGTGCCCAGAAGGGTTCGGAGGAGCCGCCGTCGGACGGGATCAGCGCGGCGGCGGCGGCGGTAAATTCGCTATGGGTGGCGCAGTCGTTGAAGATCGACCAGGCCGGGCATCGCGCATCCATGGGGTTGAGGATCGTGTCCCGCTCAGGTTCATAGAAGGCCTCGACATAGGCGCCGGTCAGGTCGAAAATCACTGCGCTGTCGGCGCGCGCCCGCATCTGCGAGACGAGGCTGCGCAGCTCCGTGGTCTTGCCCGATCCAGTGGTGCCGATCAGCATGGTGTGCGACTGTTCCATCCGGTGCGGATAGGGAACACCGGCGAGACTATAGGGGTGGTGGATGCCCCTGCCCTTCCGCTCGGCAAAGGGAAGTCGCAATACTTGGCCCGGCGACAGACCCCGGCACAGCGCTGCGACGTCCTCCTCATATTTCGTCAGATTATGCTGATTGATCTCGCCACGCAGCAGGTCGACATCGACCAGCATGGCACCGCGTTCATGCCGCTCCTGAAGGATCGATTTCCCGCGTCGGCGCGACAGGTCGACGAACCAGATCGAGAGCGGCGCGACGATAAACAGCGAGATGAAAAAGGAGCCGAGCAGACCCCGCATGGCGATCGCCCAAGCGGTCTTCACCGCCGGTATGGCCGGCACCATCGGCATGATCGTGCGTAGCATCTCGCCATTGGGCAGGGTGACATTGACCCGCTTCGTGGGATCGAGACCAACCCAGTTCCAGAGCGCTGAATAAAGCTTCATGCAGATGAGCTGGAAGCCATGCTCATCGAGCCGGATCGACATGATGGCGAACCAGGCCGCGACGAACACGAAGAACCAGATGATGAAGGGCAGTCTGACCCCGGAAAACCACATCAGCATCTCGTGGGTGAGAAGCTGGCTGCCGCGAGTGAAATTGCCTGAATTGCGCTGCACCCGGCCGCGTGCCGAATGATGGGTGAGCGGGATGTTCTGGCCGTTCGACCTTATGTCCTTATGCGCCATGATATTGCTCCAGGCGCTTGTCGGTTTCCGCGATCATCCGCTCCCACAATTCGGGATATTGTTCCAGGATGATGACGTCCAGGGCGAGGTTCTGAAACTCGGCCAACCGGGCCAGACGACGACGGCTGGAACCATGGTCATGGGCGCCGGCGAGATAGGCGTCGATGGCCCAGCGCACCACCTGCGAGGGCGACACATTCTGCTTGCGCGCGACATCCTCGATGAGCGTCAAATGGCGCGGATCGATGCGAACCGAAAGTCTTGGGGATGTGCCTGTCACGTCCAGCCTCCATTATGGTGGCTGGTGGGGATTAAAAAGGCAGGGCAAGGCATAGCGGATTTGCTTGCCTGAGGCAAGTCATTGAGCAATTTGCAGAAAATGCCGTCCGCAAATGTCTGACGCTCAAACCACTGAAATGCGTGGTTTTCTACGGCTTTCAAAACTGTCAGACACTGTCCGACCCATTATTTTGAGATTTATAGTTTATTTTCAATGACTTCTTGCACCAGCCGGTGCGTTCGGTGTGCTTAAATCCTTGGGCTTGAATCTGGTGCCTTGGGACGCTTTGATCGGTGATGTCATGGGAGGGTCAGCCGTTCCGGCGGGGGACTGGACCGCCCATCGGGCGGCCAGAAATGCGGCGTGGAGAAGGCGATCTTCGAGCCCTGGGGGCGGGCCTGAAACTGGCCTGCAAGTGGGCGGAGCAGGACCAATGTTCGGAAAATCCCACGCGGCCCTGGCCGCGTCGAGCCGGCAGGGGATCGTGACCCGAACGGGCGGCGACGGGGCATCGCCCCGGCGCCGTGAGCTCGGGGAGGCGACAGCCCTGCCAAGGGGTGTCTGCGGCCCGGCGAATAGAGCCCCGGTCGGCGGTGAGGAACGATCCGCCGAGCCGCCAAACTTGTCGCAGAGCGCCAAGGGCCGATGCCCATCCACGGTCCTGTTCATCATCATCCAGCCCCTCCGCCGCTGCCCCTGGCAGCGGCCCGGAGATGAGGGTTCGATGCCCTCATCTCCGGCATGACCTCACCCAGAAAGATGCCCCCCGATGACCGCTCATCCCGGGCCACGCAACCAAGGCCGGCATGGCTTCCTTTGCTCGTTCAGGTTGGATATAGAGAGGCTTGTCCGGAGCCCTATCTCATGGACAAGGAATACCCCATGGCAAAGACTGTGGAACAGGAACGCGCGGCGATTGAAGCCGAGCAAACAAGGCTCCAGGAGCGGTTGAAAGCGCTGGAGGAAAAAGAGCGGCAGATGGCGATCGCCGCCGTTGAAAAATCGGGATTGCTAAAGGCTGAGCCAAAGAAGCTGACGACCATTCTCAGCCGGATCAAGACGCTGGGCATCGATGAGGTTCAAAAGCGCCTGGCAGCGTGAAACCGATCGGCGCGGTCGCAGGCAGCACATGGACAGGCCGGGCTCGATGCCCGGTCTGTCCACATCTCGAAACATAAAATTGGGGGGAGAGCCATGAGGCCCTCCCCTGTCTTCAATATTCGTCTGTCATGGCGCTGGGCACTGTATGGACCACCCGGTCGATGATCGTCATCGGCAGGGCGTCATAATCCCCTTCGTCGATGGTGATGTAGGCGCCTTCTTCCTCTATAACGTGCTGGTCGAAGAAGCTGTGGAGCGCGCGGCGCTGCGCATTGGCAACAGCGGCGGTGAAGGCGGCGTGATCGGCAAGCGCATAGGTCGATGTGATCTGCATGGCGTCCTCCTGTCGTCTTGAATGACAGGGCATGGGCGTCGTGCGGGTCGGGGTCGGGTCAAGGACGCGGGGCACAGCCCCGCGCCGCGCAGCGGGGAGTGGGGGTGCCGATTTTGTCGGGGGTGGAGCGCAGCGAAGCGGAGCGTAGGCCGCGGCAAAATTGGGGGCACCGCTCATCCTTGCACGCGGCGCCGGCCCGCACGACATAATAGGAAGTCTGTGAGAGATTTTCCTTTCCTGTGGAAGCTCCGGCAAGGCGTAGCGCCGCGCGGTCCAAAGGGACCGTGCGACACGCGAGCGAGCAGGAAATAGGTCCGCGTTGAAGAAGGAATTGGACCGAGCGCGAAGCCCGGTCCCCGCTGCCGTCAGGGGTGACGTCCGCAGTGGCAATATTGTTCGTCGATGCCGGTGAGGGAGCATAGATCGGCACCAAAGTCGGCGTAACGCTCTTCTTCGTCCTCGACGTAACCGTGGTCATTCGCAATCACGACGGCATAGCGCTGGAGGTTCGGATCAAGCCGGTCGATGTAGCGCGCACATTGCTCACTGAACTGGCGGGCGTAGAGTTCAAAGGTAGCGCCTGCGGTGGCCCGCATCTCCGCCTCGGCGAGGCGCTCGGCGTCCGCTCGGAACTTCTCCAAAGCGATAAATTGCGGTGTGTCCTCGAAGCGCGAATCCGTGGACAGTAGGATGTGTTGGCGTTGTATGACCACGCGGTATGCCGGGCTGTCGACGGCGAGCGCTCGTAAGATTGTATAGCCGTTCGAGCGGGCGACCTGGTGTGCGATACGGCCGCTTAAGCGGTAGAGCCGGTCATATTCGGCCCTGAAGAAATCCCGTTCGATGCAAGTTCTGGCGACGCCGATTGAGCGTGCACAGGTCTGGGATAGGGCGAGATATTTTTCGAGGAGACGAATAAGGCGGAAGCCGGTAGCTTGCGCCGGCCAGTAGCCCGGTTCGTGTGAAGCGACGATGCGAACGCTTTGGGATTTTGTATTGGTCATGTGAGCCTCCATTACGTAGGTGCTCCCCATCTCCATCGGATGAGGATGAAGGCATCTGGGACGCGGTGTTGAGGCGGTCAGGGACGACGAAGTCGCCGCGAAGCGGGCAGCGGGGGAGCCGATTTTGTTGCTGCAGAGCGCAGCGAGGCGGCGGCAAAATTGGGGGGACCGCTGATCCTTGACGGCCGATCGACACCCAGCGTCATGCTTTGGCGATGAAGTCTCGTCTGATGCCGAGATGTGAGAGCCTGCTGCTTTGCCCCCGAACACCCTGCGGGGTTCGGGGTTAACAGCAAAGCACCGCATAATGGAAGTCTGTGAGAGATCCTCTTTAGCTGTGGAAGCGCCGGCAAGGCGGTTCGGCGCGGGGTTCGCAGGGACCGTGCAACATGCGCGCGAGCCGGTCTGACGATGACGGTCGCATTAGCCACAACCCGGTATCTGCGCCCCCGCTAGTGCCTTCCGTAGCTATAGCGATAGCGGTGACAAATCACAGATCGACATGGTGATCTGCGTTCGCGCTCGAGCGGGGATTCATAGCCAACATGCGCGGCTGCTCGACTATGCTCGGTCGCCCTATTCTGGCCAGCGTTCGTCCTGCCAGTCGCGCGAGGCGTGAATGACATGAAGGATTGAGACCACGGTCTGATCATTGGTCAGGGCATAGGCGATAATATATCGATAGCCGGTCACGCTTTTCTCGTAGGTGCCGGCAACGCGGCCTGGATGACCGGTTGCGAAATCACCGAGCGCAGCGCCTGTTTCACGGATACGCCGCGCGACCTTGGCGGCAGCGTCGGGATCATCGGCGGCAATATGGGCGATCTGCCGCCGAAAGTCTTCCAGCGCGGCAAGCGACCATTGGACACGCCTCACTGCTTAGGCGACCGCATACCCTCGATCATGGCATCGAGCTGGTCCATGGCTTCGTCGTGCGGAATGGTTCGCCCGTTTTCGACGTCAGCCAGGCCGCGCTGAATGCCCTCGATGATCTGGAGTTCGCGTTCGACATAAGCGGTCAGGGCTTCTGCCGCCAGAAAGGACCGGCTCCGTCGCATTCCACTGGCAAGACGGTCAAGTTTTGCGCGGGTTTCTTCGCTTACGCGGATCGTCATCGTCGTGGTTGCAGTCATGCGGTTTTCTCCGTTGTACACAAGCTAGCACAAACGCATCACTTTGTCATCTCTTGGGCGATTATGCCCATTCCAGGCGCGCCGTTTCATCCATGTCGGCAAGGACAAGGAGGTGCGTCAGGCGTTCGGCATTGGCGGCGACACCCGTCTCCAGGCAGCGCCGACGCACCGCCGGATGGGCGAGCCGCTCCCTGATCGGTTCGATGCCAATTTCACCAACATCATCGGGCGAAAGGCCAAGGCTTGCGAGCAGCGCGTGGGCATCGGTGGAAGCCAGATCGAGTTCCAGCCCGGCGTCGGAGGTCAGGGACACGCGCACCCGAATGTCGCGCGAATGGAGGCCGGGATAGATGGTCACGCGGCGCTGCCGAAATTGGGCCTCTTCCATCACCGCGACCACATCGGGATCATGGTCGAACAGAGTGCAGATGGTGGCGAGCGCGATGGGGCAGATGCACGCATCGAACTGGTAGGAGAGGAAATTATGCTGCCCGTTTTCCGGGTCGAGCAGCACGGTTCCGAGACGATCGCCTTGCTCTCGAAGCAACTGTCGAAAGGCCGCGAGCTGCCGCGCGGAGATCGTGGCGTGCCGAAAGGCGCCGTCATCGGAATTGGTAGCGATGCGGAATCTGATGGACATCTTGTCCTCCCTTGTTGGTCCGCTTTGCCGCGCCCCCTTTTCTCTTTGCTCTGGGAAAGCCGTTCATGGTGCCCACCAGAAGCAAAACCGTCGGACGGGGTGCCGCCTCGAAGCGGCGTCGAAGGGGTTCGATGCCCCTGAGCGCCGCATGATCAAGCAAGGAGAGGGACAAGAGGCCCCGGCCTTGGCCGGAGCCTCTCGGAACCGAGGCGTCAGCGCCCCTGGCGAACCCGAGCGGCCATGCGCTGCGGCGTCGGGCGGACGGTCTGATGGGCGAGCTTCACGACATGCAAAGGGACACCTGCCTGCCGCAGCTTCTGTGCGAGGTTCATCTGGATGCCGCTGCCTTCGCAGACCACGGCTTCAACCGGCTTGAGGGCCAACAGGCGATCGTTGCGCACGAACGCGGCCTTGGCGCCCAACCTTCGATCCAGTCGGAACATGATGACCTTCACGCCTCGCGCTGCCGCCCATGCCTGAGCGATGGCGTCGCAGCCTTTCGCCTGCGCGGTTGTTGCGAGCACCATCTCCGGAATTCGGGCTTTGATAGAGTCCAGACCCTTCCAGAGCAGGTCATGATCTTCCCACTGCTGGCCGCCCGAGAAGGCGACGATGGGGCCTTCGGGACTGAACTGCTCGCGGCGTTCCCGGCCACGCGCTGCAAGGAAGTCGCGGGCTTCGATCATCGATGCGGTGACGCCCTTCGAAACCCGGCTGCCACGCGTCGGCGCGTAGGGGCGTCCGGTCTCCACACGGTAGACCTCTGCCGCATGGTCGCGCATGCATTCCATGGCGTCGCGGCACCCTTGAAGGGTCTGGCAGAGCATCTGCGCTTCTTCGATCTGGGAAGCGTAGATTTCGCTGGGATCGAAGCTGCGCGCGAGGTCGCCGAGTTCCTTGGCGGCATCGTCTTCGCGGTCGTTGATGCGCTTCGCCACGACATGGAAGCTGTTGACGAAGCCCCAGGCGAGGTCGCCCGCGAAGGGTTCGAGACGGGTATCGCGGAACACGTCGAACAACGTCGCCATCACCATCTCGACTGCCGCGCGGGCTTGGTCAGGATCTGGCATTTCGAGCTGCTCGCTCTCGTCGACCGGCGAGAGCTTCGCGCGCTCGTCATGCTCGAGAAAGGCGTCGGCGTAGAGCGAACTGCGTTCGTCCGTACCCGTTTCGGTGGCGATGTGGCTGGCGAGATCGGCGAAGTTCGAGAAACTGTTGGTCATTTGAGCCTCCAAGGATTGGATGTCTCATCCGTTCGATGAGGCTTGCCTCAGGGCATGCGGTGGTCAGGGAGGTCAGGCACGGCGACCGGCTTGCCGTCGCCGCCGCCACGCGGGGAGCGGGGGAGCCGATTTTCTGACGGAGCCGCGCCAGCGGCATCGGGCTGAAAATTGGGGGGACCGCTCATGCTTGACGGACCGCCAACCCCGCATGCCACACTAGGCAGACACAAGAGAGGAATAGGGGTGTATAACCTCACCCTGCGTCACCATCCCGCAAGGGGATCGTGACCCGGATGGGCGGAGACGCGCTCGCGCGGCTCCGTGAGGTTAGCCGGGGTCGGCCACAGGCCGGCGGCGGCTTAGCGAATAGAGCCCCGGTCCCGTCCGGCGCGCTGCGCGGGGCGGGATGCGCCGAACGCGCAGACGGCTATTTCTGCGTCGGAACATCGTTGGAACTTTTCAGCGTCGATCATAGACTGAGGTGATGCAGGGGGAATCGAAAGCCTATCCAGGCGAAGTCGCGACACCGAACGATATCAGGCAGCTCGCCGACGAGTATCGCGGCGTGGCACATGATCTGATGGGCCGAGGCAAGCGCGGCAATCCTTCGAGCTGGGCGCCCGCGCGGATGACGGCAATCCAGGCAATCGAGCTTTACCTCAACGCGTTGCTGCTGGCGCGCGGCGTGAAGCCAGCCGAGATCAGAGGCTACCAGCATGACCTGCGCAAGCGCACAGCGAACCCCGCGGTATCCGCCCTGCGGCTGCGCCAACGCACGCTCGACCATCTCGGCAAACTAAGCGAAGGCCGAGAATATCTCTCGATCCGCTATGGCCCCGAACTGAGCGGCGACTTGTCCCAGCTCAATCGCCTGATGGCGACGCTCGACGAGGTCGCCATCAAGGTCGCAGGCGCGCTCGACAAGGCGAACGCTGCGCCGGCAACGGCCGCTCCACCGGCGAGGCCGGGACCGTCAACGGTCCCGGCCCGCGGGGCGGCGCCTGTCGTCACATCGGCCTGATCCAGTCGATGGCTTCGCGTCCCGATGCTGTCGCTGGCGGGGTCAGGCGCGTGGCTAAACGCTGCTATGCTTCCCGCGCGGCCGCGGCGCGTTCCGCCCGTTCATAGGCGCGCTTGAGATTGTAAGGATGATTGCCGGCGCGAACGCTCAGTTTGTGTTCGCCTATGGTGAGGTCAAGGCCAATGCCGAGGCGATTGCACAGCTTGGCGGCTTCGTCACAGACGTTTTCGATAACGACCGGACCTTCGACGTGGGCGGACAGGATGATCATGGCATGATCCTCAACACGGGCAATGCAGGAACGGCGAGCCCAGGGGTGGACTCGCCGGGAGGCGTGTGACGGGTCAGTGGACCGACCCGTCGTAGGAGAGGAGGAGATCGGGGCAGACGAGCTGATGTTCGGCGGCCACCAGCGACCAGGCGGCGGCGAGCTCGTCATGATATTCACAATCAACGATCGCATCGGCGCTGGCTTCGCCGAACTGGGCTTCCTCGAACGACCGGATATGGGCGGCGTCCGCAGCCTCGGTGATCGCGCCGGCGAGATGCGCGGCGATTTCATGACGGTTGAGCTGGTCGGCAGCCCGGCGGATGCGGGCGACCAGATGGGGGTTGAGGATTTCGATCCGGTGGGCGACCCCGGCGATCTCTTCAAAGCTGGCAAGCTGAAACATCTATCGTCTCCGTGAAGATGAGGGGGCGGCCCGAGGGCCGCCCGTCCGGGGCCAGAAGAACTCGATTTCCTCAGCGACGATGTCGGTGTTGTAGAAGGTACGGCCGTCCCGCTCGTTGCGGCTGTAGCGGATTTCGCCGACGACCATGAGCTTGTCGCCCTTCTTCTTGTGGTTGGCGACCGACTTGCCTAGGCCGTTGAACGCTTTGACGGTGTGGAATTCGTCGTAGGTTTCGGTGTAGCCGTTGTCGCCTTTTTGGACCTGGCCGTCCTTGATGACGGGCTTGCTGGTGACGAGGGAGAAGCTTACGCCGCCCTTGCTGTCGGTGCCGAAGCGGCTGATGTCCGAGGTGATCCGGCCTGAGAGAAAAACCTTGTTCATGATGCTGTCCTTCCTTTGCGCCAGCGGGCCGATCCCGCTGGGATGAAAAGACGACGAAGCCCGGGCATGAGGGGCTGGCGCACCGAAGCGTCAGCGCAGGGGAACCTGCGATCTTCCGGGTGGTGCGGGCAGAGGCCGTCAGGCCTCAACACGGCCGGAAGATCGCGGGTTGCGCCGGCCCCGCACGGGCGTAGTGTTCATCCCTTCAAGCGGGTGGCCGGATGGCCCATCGGGACAGGACTGACGGGAACGAGAGGTATGAGGAAGACGGCCGGATTTTGGACGGCCGCGACCAGGCGCCGATGCGGTTAGTCGCTGCCTCTTCGTTGCACAACCCGCGCAAGGCGCGCGTGGCAAGGCGGGAACAGGCTGGCCGGGTGCCGCGATGTTCTACCAAGGCGGGCGGTCTCCGGTATTGCAGCAAGGCGCGCGGAAGGCGCACGCGGCGTGACCGTCGGCCGCGAAAGCCCTCGCGGCCTCGGTGGTCCAAAATGAGCAGTGCAGATCACAGGCTGTAGACGCCCAGCACGGCGACGCATCGGCTCGCTGCGATCAATGTGGGTCTGTGATCCAGTTCTCCACTTTGAGCGCGCGTACGCGCGAGAACTCGCCCATGTTGGCTGTCACGAGCGTTGCGTCCAAAGCATAGGCGTGCGCGGCGATGAAGAGATCGTTGGGTCCAATGGGCTTCCCGGCAGCTTCGAGCTCAGCGCGAATTCCGCCATATTCTGTATCGGCCGGCACATCGAGGGCGAGAATTTGGACGCTGTCGAGAATGGCGTCGATTTGCGCGAGCAGCCTCGGCGACCCCTTTTTGGCGCAACCGTAGCGCAGTTCCGCCGCGGTAACGATGCTGACGCAAATGGCATCCGGCCCAACCTCGGCAATGCGCTTTGCGACACCGCCGTGAGGATTGCGAGCCAGTTCGGAGATGATATTGGTGTCGAGCATATAGAGGCTGCTCACAGGTCGATCGCCTTGGCCGGCAACAGCGTGTCGTCGATATCGGGGAATTGATCGTCAGGTCCCAGCGGTTCGAGACTGGCGAGAACCTCCAGGATATTCTTCCGGCGGATCGGCTCGATGATAAGGCGGGCGCCGTCGCGATAAATCATGACACTTGTCCCGGGGAGTTCGAAATCCGCAGGAATACGCACAGCCTGGCTCTTGTTGTTGCGAAACAGCTTTGCCTCACGTGCGGGCGTGGGATCGGAACGTCGGGGATCCATGAAGCCTCCTTTGCATATACATCAACATATACATAAATGATAAGCCGTTCAAGGCCGACGCTGACCATCGGCGCAGTCGGGGCGCCGACATTCTGAGTCCAACCTGGGCGAGGTAGGGAAGACAATCGGTCCGCGCGCCAAGCGCGGGGGGCGTTAGATCGTCTTGCGGCGCCGGGTCCGGCCGACATGGTCGGCTGATGCCTCGATATCGATGGCGAGCTGGGTCAAGGTGCGATGGGCGCCGAGGCGCTGCAGCCCGTCCATACGCGGGTCGCGATGGAGGTTGGCGATGCGTAAGCGGATGAGCGATGCAGCCACCCGCAATGTGTGGGGATCAAGCTCGGCCATGAGTCGCGTAATAGCAGAAATGCTGCTCTACCGGGAGCCAGGCGTGCTAATCGCCGTCAAATTGCCGCCAGCGCTGGACGAGCTCGACCATGTCGGTTTTTCGCCCGAAGGCATCTGGATAGATCGCGCCTTCGTGTTGGCCGAGAAAGCCGATGATCGTCGTCATATGGGTCGCGATCGTGGCATCGACACCAAAAAGGTCGGCGATGGGAAAATGTCCACAATCATCGCCGTTCCACCAGGCCAGGAGGAAATTGGCGACCCGGCGGGACTGCCCGGTGTCACACCGGGCAATCTCGATCAACCGATCAAGGGCCGCGGTCGCGGCTCGTTTGCCAAAGGGACCTTCTTCCATCGACCTTACACTCCATCATATTGCCAGGAGGATCATGCCTTAGCCGTCCTTTGCAAGGAAGAATCGAGGCCGGGCGAGCGGGCGGGATTGCCGCGAAGGATCCAGGGCAGCGGCTGTATGAGCCGGACCCAATCGGCGAACGAGGGAATGCGGCCCAGATCTTCAACCACATGTTGTTCGCCGATAAGGCGCACCGGCACCTCGGGCTGGTCACTGTTCGTGATGGTGACCCCGAATACCGTCTCGGCCTTTATATGCCCTCCCCTCGTCGGCCGGGGGCCGCGCGGAAACGAGAAAAGGCCCCCGCCCCTATGCGGAGCGAGGGCCCTATTGAGGGTGCGAAGGATCAGCCCGCGAAAGCGTGTTCGCTCGACGACTGGCCGAGGCCGGCCTCGGTGCGTTCGCGCGCCGCCTCGCCCACGCTGGCTTCGGCGCCTTCACCGGGCAGTGGCGGCAGGCTGTCGTCCGCCTTGGCCGCCATTTCGGCCGCGAGATCGCGGCGGCGGGTCGGGCGGGACCAGACGATGTTGTAGCTGCCGTCGTCTTTCGGAACGCTGAGATGTAGAGCGGCGCGGCCAGGCTCGGATCCTCGATCTTGCCGTTGAGGAAGGCCTCGCCGGTGCCGTTCGAGAAGAGTTCGAAGAGCGCGCCGACCTGCACCCATGCCCGTGAGGCGGAAAGCGCCAGCACTTCGTACTTGGGCGCCTTGGGATTGGAGGAGTGGAGCTCACGCAGTGCAATGGTCATGGCGATCGTGAGCGTCGCGATCTTGCCGACGTGGATGCCGGCGTCATTCTGCTTGATGGAACCGATGTTCATGGGGATTCTCCTGGATGATGGCTCGAACTCCCGTGTCCGAGACACCTTCCTCCCTCCCCCTCCTCTCCTCGGCCGTTCGGCCGAGCAGGCGCGTTAGCGCCCCAATCCGAGGTCCGCACTTCGCGGCCTCGGGGTCGAGGTTCCCGGTCAGTGGAGCGAGCCGAATAAACCGCGCTTGGCCTCAGCCTGGTACGCACCGTCTTTTACGCCGATGCTTGCGCGCATGTCGGCTTCGAGTTCGGCCGCGAGACCATTGGGTATCTCCGTGTAGGGGGCAATAATGGCGATCGCGGCCTCGGGCGTCGACAATTCTCCCGGTTCCGTGCCGAGCCAGATCGTTGCCTCACCCTCGTCCGGCTCGTTCTCGGTCGGAGTGAAGACTTGGGCGAAGAAGGTTTGGAGCGGTCGGTCCCATCCGACGACGACGCGACACGCGCCGCTGCCGGCCTTGGGCTTGAGGTCGTATCGGCTCATGATGGACTCCTGCGTAGGCGTTGATCGATATGGCGCACCGCACCGTCGGGGCTTTTGCGGACGGCTGCTGCGGCGCGCGGGAGCCCCGCCTCGACGAGCAGCTTACGTGCGAGCCGCAGATACATGGTTCCGGCGAGGACAGCGTCCCGGTCGGCAGGCGTCGCGGATTTGATGTCAGGCATTGGCGTCCCCAGCCACTGTCCGCTTGTTCTCTTGTGCAGGCTCGAGGCCGATATTGATCGTGTCGCGGGCAAGCACAATCGCAAAACGCCGGCCCTCCGGCACAAACCATTGCGCGCGATAGGCGAGAATGGCGTGGAGGCGCTCGATCAGCGCCGCGTCGTCGCCCAGGAGCAACCGGGTCGCCATCTCCTGGGCATCAAGCAGGAACCGGCTGTGCTGGGTGTCCCAGCTGTCGGCATCACGATCGTCGCTTGGGCTGAAGCAGGCCCCTTCAAGAAGGTCGACAAGTTCGGCCGGTGTAAGGGCATCGCGTGACGCGAGCAGAATGCGGGCTTCCTCAAAGCTCCAGTGCGTACGTTCGTCATATTCGATGGCGACCGGCGCGGGGATCCGGATCTGGTCCGCCTCTTCACCGCTAAACTCGAGCACCAGAGTGAGGCGATTGACGGTGCCACTGTCGAGGCCGGGAAATTCACCGGGATCAAGTATTGCCGTCGCGCCGTCCCGCTCTATCTCGAACCGCAACACCGCGATGTGCGGCAAGCAATTGTACCAGCTATAGCCCGCCATCGTGTCGTCGGGCTCTGCCAGTCGACCCTCGTAGCCGCCGTGCTTGCCGAGTGCAAAAGCCGCGCATTGCTCGAAGGCCGGTTCGAAACTGTCGACAATGATGTGGTCTTCACTTGCAATGCGCTCGCCGCTGGCTGCGGAACAATTGTGAGGGTCGGCGGTCGCGGGCGACCAGGGTCGAAGTAGCGGCTCGGCCTCGGGAAGCGCGATGCCGAGTGCTGCGGCCTCGCGCCATTGTTCGTGGGCTAGGCGATGGGTGCCGAGCGATTGAATATGGCGATAGATGACGCAACGAACCCTGTCGCGCAGCGCGTCAAGCGCGGCGTTCTCGACCATCTCCTTGCGCGCCGGCAGAACAAGCTGAAGGTCAGGCGCATCGACGATATCGACACGGGCCCACCAGTTGCGCCGCTTTTCGCCGACCGATGGCAAAGCGGTCGCGACGATGACTCCATGGAAATTGACGCAGGGACTGAACCGCGTCGCGCGCAGGTCGTTGAACAGGCCAATGCGCACGCCGGCCTCCTCGACCACAACCTCGGCGCCGGCAAGCCAGTCCTCCTGATGGAGCGAAATGCCGCGAAGGCGCACCGGCAATGGACAATAGAGTGCAGCTGACTTCGCTGCCGCGTCGAGCGATTCCTTCCAACGCATATCGAGCTGAAACCGGATCGTGGTGCCGCGCGATCGGTTGAGCGAAGCAACGGCGACCGGAGAGCGGGCTTCCCACGCGTCGGCGGCGACACGCACTATCCAGCCCGCCCCTTCGTCATTCGCGCAGGACTGGACCTCGACATCGCGGCCCGCGAGGCTGAACACGCCCATGCCGGCCGGATCCTCACGCTTTGCAATGTCGTCGTTCCAGCCCGAGCGGCCCAGCGCGAGTATTACGGCGGGATCAGCTATGCCGGCACCATCGTCATTCACCGAAAGCCAGACATCGTCGCCGATGGTATGAACCTCGAGGTCGACAACTGTGGCACCCGCGCGGCGGGCGTTCTGCAAAAGCTCGGCGAGCACATCGCCGAGCGTGTTGTTGAACAGACGCGTGACCTTGGCGATCGCCGCAGGGTCGATCTCGCTGCGGATGATAGCGGGAAGGGACATGGGAACTCCTCGGAGCGGATTTGCTCCCGGCCCCTGTTCCCACTCCCCTTTTCGCCTTAGTCGATCGCGCTGAAGATCTCCGCCGCCTCGGGATGGTCGAGCGCATGATCGCGCAGCCGGTGGAAGGCCTGTGCAATGTGGTCGTCGTCATCGTCGAATTCGAACGAGAGATAGGAGAAGGTGAAAAGCGTTGCGATGATCCCGGCTGCGTCTGCAGAGACCTCGCCATCATAGCCGTTGCTGCCGCATCGGATCCGGAACCGATCCCGACCGTTCGGAGCGAGATAGAGCGGTTGGTGACCGACCTCGAAGAACTGCCAATATCCGCCGCTATAATCGGGCGAAAGCGACTGCATGAAAGTGTAGAGCAGCGTTTCGCCCTTGAAGAAATGACGTCGGCCAAACAGCGTCGGGATGAAGTTGATGCGCCTCTCGTCGGGCACGAGGCTGGCAGCGCGGAAGGCGGCATTCGGGGCGATATCGGACATGAGGGTTCTCCAGAGGAAAGGTTCAGCGCCGAGCACCTTTCCCGGCCTCGAAACCGCCTGTCCCGTTCCCCCTCCTCTTGAATCGGATGCCCGACGGACTGGCGCCCTCTCCTTTGCCGATTACCGCTCAGTGAGACTCCGAGGATTTGAGGACGGCAATCACGGCTTTGACATTGTCGATGGCCACTTCGAGCCGCCGGACGGCCTCGTCACGGCTGTCACAATCTTCTGGGGAAGAGAGTTCGATCATCAGGAACGCGAACAGCGTGTCGCCGCAGGCGCCAGCCTCATCGAGATTTTCGACATGCGCAAAATCGCCGCCGTCATAGGTTTGCGCGCAGATGCGCTGGAATTGGTTCAGCATCGCATGGATTTCCATTCATAGGAGTGAGGGCTGGATGCAGGGCAGCCGGGTCGAGGCGGCAAATGACCGCAGCAACGCAGCCATTTCGGCGCGAAGCCGGGCTCGATTGCTGATCACGGCCTCGGGATCGAGCGGTTGACCCTGGACATCGAAATAGCCGGTCGCCGGACGACCACCATCGACCTCGATGACGATGCGGTGTCCTCGCGGCTGGGCAGGCCCAGCATAGCGCGCCGTAAATTCACCCAGCCGGCCGGTAAGCCCGCTGATAGCCTTGCCCCACCGGATATGCCCTGCGCCCGCGACCTGTCCCACCTCAAGGCCTCGGGCGATCCAGGTCCGCAATTGCGCGCGCTGGAGAAGCCTGGTGTGGCGCAAGCGTTCCATGGTTCGACACAGAGGCAGCGCGCCGGCATGGGCGTCGGCAACGGCCAGGTCGTGATCCTGCGCGGCGATCAGGATGTCCTCAAATTCACGGCCTCGGAGGAGGTCTCCAAGCGACCCAGCTTGCGCCGCATCGTTCGCATTGCGGAATCCCCGCGTCGGACAGATCATGATGATGGTCGCTTGATGCGCGCCTGGCGCCCGGCGGATCGTGTCGACCAGACCCTCCTCGGCCTCGCGGGCGCTCATCAGCACAAGCCGCTTTGACCAGGGCGTCGGCCGGGCCGCATCGGAAGGCTGTGGCCAGGTCGAGGGTAGTGGCCGGGATGCATGACCCTTCCTGGCCGGCGCTTCACTGCCATTATGGTGAACGGCAAGATTGGCGCGCCGCGCAGTATCGAACAGATCGTCGATATTGCCGCCGCCTTCGCGGAAGCCCTTATGATAGGCCGAAACGAACCGTGGATCAGGACAACCAACCAACGGTTTGACGGGACCGCGCACATCCCAACCGGCCTGCGCTGCATATTATCGCGAGGTTGTAATAATGCGAAGGAGCGCGGGACATAAGTGCAAAACCGCCATATTTTGCCACGCTCCTTCGCATTAATTTACAGGGTGTCCAGCCACTCCATCAAACTGGCCTCTCGTTTCCACGAAGGAGTAGCGGTGCCTGTTACTGGAACGCCAACCCGCTCCAGCGCCTTGCGCTTCGTTTCCAAATCGGCCTGGGCGTAGTGGTTAGTCGTGTCGAGGCTGACGTGGCCAAGCCAACTGCGGATGACAGTGATATCGACCCCGGCAGCAACAAGATGAACTGCCGTCGCGTGCCGAAAACTGTGCGGGGTTATATGCTTCGATCGCAGGGTCGGTACGGTTTTCGCTGCTTCCTTCACATAGGCGGCGAGCTTGAACCGCACCCCTGAGGCGCCCAAGGGCTCGCCATAGCGGTTGACGAAGATACGTTCATGGGGCGCTCGAGGCTGCCTTGCCAGCAGCGTTTCGAGCAGCATGACCGTTTCCGGCCAAAGCGGGCAGATGCGTTCCTTCTGGCCCTTCCCATAGAGCCGCACGAAATTAGGGGCGTCCAACCGGATTGCGTCTGGGCATAGGTCCAGCGCCTCCTGGATACGCGCTCCCGTGTTATAAAGAAACGAAAGCAGCACATGGTCGCGAAGCCCCGCGAGAGTTGACCGGTCAGGCTGTGCAAGAATGGCCTCGACCTCGTTAGGTTCGAGGTAGAACGGGGCAGAGGTGGGTTCCCGTTTCACCGGCACCGCAAGAACTTCCGCACAATGAACAATCAACTCGGGGTCCTTGCCCGATACGAAGCTGAAAAAGCTACGGATTGCGGAGAGCCGGCAATTGCGTGTGCCGATCGTGCCTTTGCGTTCATTCTCGGCATGATTGAGAAACGCCCGCACCTCGCTGGCTGAAATATCAGCCAAGGTCAGCCGCGCGACCACGCTCTTCTTTCGTTCTGCAACGAATCGGAGCAACAGCCTCCAGGTATCCCGATAAGACCGGATCGTGTGGATCGATGCGTTGCGTTGCTCAGCCAGCCACTCCTGGAAGAACGCTCGCAACAACGTCGGAAAGGGATCGCCCTTTTTCATGACGCCACCTCCAGGTTAAGGCATCGGATGCCAATGGCGCGGAAGCGCTCGTTCGCTTCGTGCAGGAGATCGCGCGTGACGGTTATGTAGACCAGCGTGGAATTGATGTCGCGGTGGCCCATATAGGTGGAAAGGAAGCGCAGCCTTTCCTGAGGATTTACGCCGGTTCTGTACCATTCGAGAATCCGGTTCACGACCATTGAGTGCCGAAGATCATGAACGCGTGGCCCCGCCCTCCCAGAAAGAGGTTTAAGCCCGGCTTGGCGCATGACTTCGGTGATCATTTTGGAGACCATATACGAGCTGTGGCGGCCACTCGGATGATCATGCCAGAACAGCGCAGACTGCGGATCTTGCGAGGCGCCGGCGCCTCGTCTCGCGTCGACAAAAGCGCCCAGCTCGCTCAAGGCGCTGTCGGACAAAGGTAGAATTCTGGTCTTGTAGAACTTCGTGTCCCGGATCGTGATCGTCCCGGAATTGAAGTCCACGTCGCCGAGATTCAGCCTGGCAATCTCCCCGCGGCGCAATCCAGCACAATAGGCCAGAATTATCATGTGCCGCGCACATAGCGGACGGTAGGAAAACGTCCGCGTCGAGTAGGAGCGTGACACGTCGAGCATCAACCGTACGTCACCAGGGCTGAGAATATGAGGTTTCCGATAAATCCGCGCGACCTGTTGCCCAACTCGCGGATCGCACGGTCTTGGGAGCATCTTTGCATCGATGCGATATCGGGCCTTGGTGAGCATCCGCTCCGCTTTTTGGCATTGTGCAGCGTGATGCGGTGTGCGCTTGGCGGCCGCCCATGCGGCTACCATCTTCTCAATACTCTCTCCCGCCAAATGCGGACTAGCCTGAAGAAAGCGATCAAATCTGAGCAGAAGGTCCGCCTCTGTCGTGTATTTGTAACCACGATTGCGCATCAGCGTCACATGGTTCTGCATAAAATCGCCCAAGAAGCTCCCGAAGGGAGCCGGCCGACGAAGCGCCACGAGGGCATCATCCGGATTTGGAGACGCAATAGCCCGCCACACTGGTCTATTGCCCCTTGCACCATGTTTTAACCGAAGGTCAGCAATGGGATTTTTGTCAATCAGGCCACGTTTAAGCAGATAATCGATGAAGTCGTCGACGATATGTATTTCCTGTACCTGGGACGACTTCGGCCAAAAGTTTACCTTACGCTCCCTCATCCATTCGGAGAGCATCTCGCGGCTTAACGCCTGATGCCTTTGAGATACTCGCTCAAAGCTGCGGATAACGGACCGATAAGCTCTGAAGCGCTTCTCCGTCAATTTGCGCGTCTTCAGAAATTCCTCGGCCACTGTATCGTCGGTATCCAGCCACGCGCTCATGACCGCACCCCCGATCCCGGTACTTCAAGCGCCACCCCCCTGAGATCCTCAGTCGCAAGCTTGAGGTAGGTATTTGAGGATTCGACCGACCGATGCCCAAGCAGATCCCCAATGATCTTTTGCGGAACCGAAGCGCGAAGCAACTCGGTCGCGCGCGCGTGCCGAAAGACATGCGGCCCTCGCCTGCCGGGCAGATGGACGCCTGCCGCCGCCAATCGCCTCGACGCCACGTTGTAAACAGTCGTCATCGGGGTGTAGGGCGCCAACGCCAGAACAAATATATTGCGTGATTCTACTTGCGGGCGTCCATGCCGCAGATATTCGATTAAAGCCTCTCCGACCGCATCGGATAGTGGGAGAATAGAAAATGTTCCTGTTTTCCGGTGGCTAACGCGCAATGTCGCCGCTCGCCAATCCAAGTCATCTATTGAGATTCTAACAATTTCACGATCCCTGAGCCCATATGTGGCCAGGATTTGGAGTATGGCATAATCGCGCAAACCCCGGGGCGACTTGTCCTTCGCAGTTTCTTCCAGGACGGCCCTGATCTGGGTGCTATCGATTATCGAAGGTACGCCCTCATAGGCATAGATGCTCGGCCCGATGACAAGGGGAGCAAGATCGGTCAAAACAAGCCTTGCTTGATACAGGTATCGGAGCAACGAGCGGAGCCGCGCCGCAATTCCTGAAATCGATTTACGGCTCATATTGGAGCTACGCATGTCCATATATGCGTCTATGTCACTTACACTCAACGATAAGACGCTATTATCCGACCCCCGGTCCAATTGCCATTTAAGGAAGGTTCTTGCTTCCCACATATTTCCTCGAACGGTTTGATCGGTAAATCCTCGTTCGTCTTCCATCCATCTTCTGTAGCCATTAGCTAAATCACCGTGCAGCTTGGCGGACTCCTCCGCAACTTCTGACTGCGGCGGCCATTGCCCCTGTGCAAGGCTGAGGATTTTACAAATCGCTGTTCGGGGAAGCCTATCCCATCGTGGCGAAGGATACCGACCATATTTGGCTTCGAAGCACTCAGTCGCATACCGAATATACTGATCGACATGTGACGGGGTCACAACCTCAATCGGCAGATCAATCTCCGAAAGATAAATCAGAAATTCGGACGCGTAGAGAACATTGTTCTGGGCAGCCACTGGATTGTAGCGCTTCTCGGTCAAAGATCTGGACAGGTCAGCGATCAGCTCATCATGGATATTCAGCACGTTTGTCTCCTCGGTCGTTTCAGACACCGGAGACGTTCGCAACAAAAATAATGCGCAGCAACGCGGTTAGAAAACGGCGTAATTCTCGTGCATAGCTGACTTCCTTCGCATTATTCCAACCTCGCGATAACTTTCGATCCTGCGCAGGGATAATCGTGCTCTGCTCACGGCGGCGGCGCGGGCAGAGGAGGCCGCAGGCTACTTGCTGCGCGCAACGGGTCTTGCCCGCGAGGATGTGGATGAGCAGGCCGCCGCTTGAGCCGGTCGATAGTATTGCCTGTTCATGTGATCATCGCGATGACGGATCCAATGACCACAGTCCGCGTCTTTCCGGGAGGGGTCGGCAAACGCCAGATGTCTGCTCCCGACCAAACTCAGTCATCCACTCGAACCGGCGCGAACGCCTGAGTCGGAGCGGAGCCGCCATTCGGCGAAAGCATGCCCATGCGCGGAAATAAGCGATGGCGCGGTGGGCGATAGGGAGAGGCAGCGTTCTGTTTTGGGATGAGCGAGTCAGAACTGCGTTTTGGAGAAACGGTGCAATCTGTCTCAATCGCGTTGGGTGGTCCCGCTGATCGACCACACGGCGAGCACATCGCCCGTCTTTGGATTTTCGACGCGCAACTCAGCAAAGTCGCCGACGATCATACATTGTGGTCTTTGCTGCCATCCCGTTCGCTGAAGACATTGTACCGGCCCGCCCGCCTCGACCGACTGCATGCGTCCGATGATCCTCAGCGCAAAGCCGCGCGCCGGATCAAAATCACCCGGCTCCATCCGCTTGACGATCTCGAGCCTGCGCGCACTTTTATCCGCGTCGCCTTCAATGAAGCGCGCGATCGCAACCTCGCCTTGAGACTGGCTGGGTACGGCGACGTGCGCCGCACCGCCCGGCGCGGACGCCGGACAATGTGTTGCCTTCGACCAGGGCCTGGCGATCCAGAAGCCTTCGAGCGCGGCCTTGTCTGCCTCGGTCTCTGCCGACAACCATGCGCTGCGTGCCCATCGCGTGGGATTAATCCACACGCGTAGCGTGGTCTTTGCTGCGTCATATTGCCATCCGAACGGCGCCGTCCGGTCGCTATCGACGAGCCCCTCGCAGCCGAACGGGAGCACCAGATCGAAGCGCCGGCCCGCCGCTGATCGTACTGCCTCCGGCAGAGGACGTGAAGCACTGGCAGCATCTACTGCGTCGGCGACTAGGTCGATCAAGCCTGCGCGTTCCAGAGTCGGTGGCGGCGCTATGGCTGCTGGCGGCGGCGGCGGTGCGGGCTGGGGCGTCGTAGCGGTCGACGTTGGAGCGGGGGGCTTAGGCGCCGTTGTGCGGCCGATCAAAAAGCCACCGCCGCCCACGAGCAGCAGCGCGATGAGCCCGCCGGCCAACGCCAATCGACTGGAATGAGGGGTCGGCTCCTGCATAGGACCCTCCTAGCAAAGCATCCGCTGCTCTCCCACCCCGAAGACCTGTTGGCGCGTCTTCCGTTGACAGACGGCGACCTTGGACCGAGGCAGAGACGCAATGACGCTCGATCAACTTCTTACTCTCCTGGTTCTGGCCACGGTCGTTGCCGCGCTCATCTGGGACAAGGTGCGTGCGGACGTAGTAGCGCTGAGCGGCGCGGCCTTTTTGCTGATTACCGGGGTGGTGAGGCCGGTCGAGGTGCAGAGCGCTTTCGCCAGCCCAGCAATCATGGCGCTCGCCTCGCTCTTTGTCATCGCTTACGCGCTGGAGCTTAGCGGCCTGCTCGACCGGGCGATCGCTTTAGGGGTGAGCCTGTGCAAGCGCATGGGGTCTAAGGGGATCTGGCTGCTCCTGAGCATGATTGGCTGCGCCTCATGCTTTCTTAACTCGACGCCCATTGTTGTGCTGGGCGCTCCTGTTATCCGCGATATCGCCCAGTCGCTGGGTCAGTCGCCCAAGCGCTATCTGATGCCGCTTTCCTATATCACCGTGCTGACCGGTTGCTGCACGTTGATTGGTACCTCCACCAACCTGCTTGTCGACGACATGGCGCGCGTCGCGGGACAGCCGCGCTTCGGCTTCTTCGAGATCACCCCTGTGGGACTGCCCGTTGCGATCGTCGGCGGTCTCTATCTTCTCCTGGTGAGCGGGCGCATGCTTGCCCGGCCCGAAGAGGAAACGCCGATACGCCCCAAGGCGATCGACCCGCATGCGATCCACAGCGCGCAGATCGGAGACGCCACTCTATTCGCAGAGCCGCGCGCCTTGCAACCACGCAAGGCCGCACTGGCGGCCGGTATATTCGTAGCCGTGATCACGCTTGCGGCCTTCAACATTGCACCGATCGCCGCAACGGCGCTTACAGGCGCTGTCGCGCTCATCCTGCTTCGCGTGATCAGCCCGGATGAAGCCTATGCTGGTCTCAAACCGGAAATCCTTATCCTGATCGCCGGGATGGTCGTGCTGGGCATAGCCATGGACCAGAGCGGATTGGCATCGCAGGCCTCGCGACTGCTTATCGCCAGCGTTGAGGGGCTGAGCCCGCTCGTTGCACTCATCGTGCTCTACGGCGTCACCATGGTGCTGACCGAACTGCTCTCCAACGCCACGGTCGCGGTGTTGGTGACGCCTGTTGCTGTTGCGCTGGCCGACAGTCTGGGGGTCAGTCCACGTCCGTTTCTTATTGCCGTCATGATGGCGGCCAGCGCGGCGTTCGCGACACCCTTTGGTTATCAGACCAATGTCATCGTCTACCAGATGGCGGGCTACCGCTATATGGACTTCGTCCGCGTCGGGCTACCGCTCAATCTGATCACGTTTGCAGTGGCGATCCTAGCGATCCAGGCGGCCTTTCCTTTTTAATGCCGCTCTCTTGAGCCGCTTAGGCTTCGAAAGGCCAAGCAGCTCAACTTGTGCGCTCACGCCATGGATGCAATAGCGTCCCTGGGTGTTCGCCCCCGATAAGGGACGGGCAGGACTTCGTGCTGGTCGGGCCGCCAGCACGATAGCTGTGCCTGGAGCCCCGTCTCATGAAGACTTTCCGTGTCTTACACCCCAGCGCCATTCGCGCCTTTCTCAACAGCCAGTCTTCTGCGGGCCTGGTGTTGATGGCGGCCGCTGCGCTGGCACTCATCATCGCGAACTCGCCCTTGCGCTCCGGATATGAGGCGGTCCTTCATTCAAACCTCGGTCCGCTTTCGCTGGCGCACTGGATCAACGATGGCCTGATGGCCCTCTTCTTCCTGCTCGTCGGGCTGGAAATTAAGCGTGAGATGCTGGACGGCCAGCTATCCACCTGGCCGAGGCGCGTCCTGCCGGGCATCGCTGCCGCCGGCGGCATGGCCGTGCCCGCGCTCGTCTACCTTGCTTTCAACCAGGGGCCAACTGCGGCAGGCTGGGCGATCCCTGCCGCTACCGACATCGCTTTCGCGCTCGGCGTGATCGCGCTCCTGGGCAATCGCGTCCCCGCATCGCTCAGGATATTCCTCGCGGCGCTGGCGATCATCGATGACCTGGGTGCTGTCCTTATCATCGCGCTTTTCTATACCGCTGACCTGTCTCTGCCTGACCTTGCCGGTGCCGGCATATTCACCGGCATGCTTTACGGCCTGAATCGCCTCCGTGTGCATCGCCTCCTACCCTATCTGATCCTGGGCGGAGCCCTGTGGTTCTTCGTCTATCGCTCGGGCATCCATGCCACGCTCGCCGGGGTTATTCTCGCGTTCACCATCCTTATGGACCGCACACCCGCGCGGCCTGATGGCGACGCGCGCAGTCCACTTCATCGTCTCGAACATGGGCTTCATTTGCCGGTTGGCTACCTGGTCGTGCCGATCTTGGGCCTCGCCAATGCCGGTGTGCCGGTGCTAGCACTCCCGGCGGGCGCCTTTGCCGCACCGGTGACGCTTGGGGCAGCGCTGGGTCTGCTGCTTGGCAAGGTCGCTGGCGTGCTCGGGGTTTCGATACTCGCGATCCGGCTTGGCATCGCGCATATGCCAGCCCATGCGACCCGTTTGCATATGCTCGGCGTCGCTCTCTTATGCGGGATTGGCTTTACGATGAGCATTTTCATCACGCTCCTGGCCTTTCCGGGCGCGCCGATGCTTCAGGCGGAGGCGAAGCTTGGCGTTCTCATTGGATCACTTGTCTCCGGACTCCTGGGGTATGGCGTGCTGGCCCTCGCCATCCGCCGGCAAAAATCCGACGCGGTCTGAGCAGCCCCACCGCATCGCACGCCGCCCGCAGAGGGCATGGGATCGATCTGAAGCCGAGAGGCACCACCAGCGATCACTGGATCGATGAACTCATCGGGTGGTGCAATCTCGCGGCTTGGTGCGGTATTTGAAGGGCCGATGGGCTTGGATCGCTAAGTTGGAAATGACGGGTTTCGGCAAAACCTGTCATCCAAGGACGCGCTTGGGAACGGCAGAAACGTCCCAAGCTCTGCCTGTTCGGGAGGCGTCGATCATGATGCGACGAGATCCAGCATCCGAGATTTGACACGATCGCTGGAAAATCGCTGCTCCTTGATTCCATGAAGCCTCAGCCCCTCGCCAGAGAATGCGCATGCTTGGGCCATCGCGCTGGCTGCCGCAATCCGGGGCCAATCCGGCCGTGTTGGCGCTTGCGCGCCTGCCCGCTCCACCCGGCATTGTCCCGGGTTTCCCTTGGGCTTTGCCCGGCGGTGCTGCCGCCGCTTCCTTCGATGGCCCGGAGGCTGCGCATCCGGCGGATGGGCCGCCGGCCCCAAGTGGAACGAAAGGCAAAGCTCATGACCAGCACTCTCTCGGCGATACTCTCCGCCCTCGAACTTGGTCATCTTGATCACACTGGCGACCTGCGCACCCTGGAGGCGCCGCCCCCCGCCGAAGCCATGGAACAAACCGTCAGCGCTGTCTGGAGCGATCTTTTCGCGCTTTTCCCCTTTAGTGCGCTCGAGCGCGACATCGAGGATCTGGGCTGGGGCCTGGTCAATCTCTTCCACCGCGCCGCCGCCAAGAAGCACCAGATGATCGACCGGCTGACGGACGAGATTCGGCTTCTGCTCGCCGAGCAGGATGGCTCGGAAGTCGCGACCGCCGACCTTGAGGACAAGATCGATCTCGCCCGCAAGATCGAACAGTCCGCCGAGGCCTATGAGACCATGCGCGACACGGCGGCCCGCCATTATCTCCACGAGACGGGCCGTTCCTGGGTGCCGGCGTCGGGCAACCGCATTTCGCTCGGCACGACCGCGGCGATCGTCGATGGCCGGTCCTATCTCCAGGCGCGGCGAGAAAAGGTGCGCGATGCCAATATGGTCCATGGCACGCCCGTGATCTTCGCCGGCGGGCGGCTGCGTTTCGCCAGCGACGACAACGCCAAGCAGTTTGCGGATAACCTGCTGCGAACGCTCAATGCCGTCCGCGAGCGGGTGGGCGACATGTATCTCGTCCATGGCGGTGACATGAAAGGCATTGAGCGCCTGGCCGCGTCTTGGGCCGAGCAGAACGGTATCCAGCAGCTGCGGTTCGGGCTCGATCGCAAGCTCGGCGATCGCGCCGGGTTCCGCCGCAATGAGCAGATGCTAGCGGTCAAGCCGCGCTACGTCATCGCCTTTCAAGGCAATGGTGTCACCGAAAGGCTGGTGATCGAGGCCAAGGCGCGCGGCATCCACGTCGTTGATCGTCGCGGACCGCTTGGCACACCGCCAGCGTCGCGACCCTGCGGCTGATCCGCCGCGCCGGCCGCTTCGGCGGCCGGCTTTCCCCGTTTCGAAATGCTGCGAATGCCGGAGGGGAGGATGGCAGGGCGGGTGCGTCCTGTTTCCCGGAGGTTTGCATCATGTTCATGCCCGATCATCCCACGGCGCGCGCACTCCTTGCCTTTCGCGCGGCGCATGGCCACCGCTGGAAAGCGAAGCTGCTATTCTTGTGGTCGACCGGCCGCGACGTCGAAGAGGCCAATGGCGCCTGCCTGCGCCAGTTGCGCAACCAAGGCGGCCCGGCATGGCTCGGCCAGCTGTCGCCACGCCGCTGGCGCGCGATCGAGAGATTGGCGGAGCCCGGCGATCGGCAGACCGCCTTGATCTTCCTTGATCGCGCGCGCGAGTTTCACGAAGGGGCATGCTTTGGAGCCACCGTTGCTCTTGCTCCCGCGCTGCACCTGCTGGCGATATCCTGCGAGCTGGGGCTCAAAGCCTATCTTATGAGCTGGGTCTGGTCGCACGAGGAGGTCGCGCGCGATATTCGTCACGACCTCATCGCCGCCTTCGACGAAGCGCGGCGGCTTGGCCTCCCGTCCCCTGGCCGTATTCTCGTCGATTTGCTTACAAGCCTCGGTCCCGCCTATGCCGGGCATCGTATCGACGCGCTGGTGGCGGATGGTTATGTTTGCGATTTCGCGGCCGTGCTGCGCGCGACTGGCTCGTTCCTCGATGCCGTGGCGGCCGGACTGAGCCTGCCGATGCCGACGCCGTAACTGCGCCTTCTTGCCCGTCCCCTAGCATGAGCATGCCATGGTTTGGGTTCCGCCGGACGGCGGCGCGGGATATGGTCCGTTTCGCCGCGCGGCTTGGGCGGCGGGCGGGGCAAAGTCGAGCTTGAGGTTCGCCAAGGCATTGGACCGGCGTGGCCCTATAGGTCGGGGATGCCCGTGATTACCATGAGGGGTTCCTGGCACGGCCAAGCGACGAGCCGTCTTTCTCCTCATCTGACCCCTAAGTCGGCCGTCCGGTCCATCCAACCCGCGATCCTTCGGGCCGAGTTGCCGTGTACCACGGCTGCCCGCACCACCCCTTGTCTCGGGGTTTCCCGGCGCTGCGCCTGCCGGTGGATGATCCGTCCTGTCCGCCTTGGCCGGGGATCAGTCGAAGGGACGGTCCCTTGGACCCAGTTCGAAGGAACTCCAGCCATGCAGAATCTCGTCATCCTCGCCGGCAATGTCGGCGCCACGCCCGAAGCCCGCACCACCCAGGGCGGCACCCGTATCACGCATTTCAGCCTCGCCACCTCGCGTCCGAAGCGCGACAGCAACGGCAAGATCCTCCGCGACGACAACAACCGCCGGCTCGAGGATACCGAATGGCACCGGATCACCTGCTTCAACGGGGTCGGCAAGACGGTCGAGCAGTATGTCGACAAAGGCATGAAGGTCATGGTCCGTGGCCGCATTCACTACACCCGCTGGACCGACAACGAGAATATCGAGCGCTACGGCGTCGAGATCATCGCCGATGAGGTGACCTTCCTCACCCGCGCCAAGGCGAACGACAATGCGGGCGGCGGCCACGAGCCCGAGGATGATGAAATCCCATTCTGAAATCGGTCCCATCAGGCCCGGCGGCCTCGCCGCCGGGCCTATTTCCCTGCTCGGGCGGGAAAGGAGGCAAGCGGATCAGCGGGATCGGCATCGCCCTTGGGCATAGCGATCCCAGCGCAGCACGGTGCCGGTGCGGATCATGGCGCAGCTCAGGTCGCCGATAGAGGGCGCGGCGCACCAGGCACCGGTCCTGTTGCCGCGTGCGTTGCCGGTTGAAAGGCAGCGCATGGTGGGACCATCGACCAGAATGTGGCCCGTGCTGGTCCGCCCCTGAGCGCCGCCGAGCAGATTAACAAGAGCGTCACGGGCGGCGAGGGCGCTCGCCTCGGGGCAGGGCTGACCTGGCCGGCAACTGCCGTCCATCTCGCGGGCCGCAATTCCGGCGAGACGGACATGCACACCTTCGCGGCACCAGATCGGCCCGTCTCCATCCCAGACGCGCGTCGGTGTGCAGGTGAAGACCTGGCCATCGGGAATGACGGTGGCGGCAAGCAGGAGTGCGAACAGCATCGCGGCGACGCTAGCCCAGCGGCGCGTGCTTGTCATGGGTATGCCATCGTCGGACCGGCGGGGCGGGGTGACCGCCGGGGCAAAAGTCGGCGGGATCATGGGGGTCATGGCCGGCGGGTCCACCCGCTCTCAATCAGGCGCGATCCTTGGTCCGACCGGCGGCCTATTGCGATCAACCCGCAAGGGGTCCGGTCGCTGCGCTACGGCTTTTTGGGCTGCGCCAAAAAAGTGATCGCGGCCGCCGGCTGGACACATCGGGCGCCAGTCGAGCGGGACGGACCCGCCGGCGCGCAAAGGAACCCCGACATGTTCACCGACATTGCAACCGCTCGTCGTCACGCCTTCAGTCTCTCGCGCAGCCTCATGGTGGTCACCTTCGTCATCGCGATCGGGCAGCAATATGGGGTCATCACCGCAGAGGATGCGGACGGCAGCGTTGCCCTGGTGGCCGAATATGATCCATTCGCCTGATGGCTTCTCCGGGAGCCTACGGCTCCCGGCTTTGCCATGGAGGGCGTGTCATTGATTCAAGGAAAATAAAGGCGGCAGCGCTAGGCGTTTGGCATGGATGAAGGTGCGCCAATCGAAATTGCCAACGATGATCCCTTGTGGAACCAGGCGATCCAAGATGTGAACGCGTGGCGAGGCGCGTGTTTGCAGCATTTCTCGGCGGCTGAAGCGGCCGTCACCGAAACGCTGCTCCTTCTCAAGGCCATTCCGGGTCGAGGGGAGACAGTACGGCTGCGGCATTTGATCGGTCAGCGGTTCGATGACCTCAGCAAACTTATCGAGGCAGAAGGCGCTTTCGCTCAAGAAGGCAAGGCGGCCGCCAAGGCCCTTTCGAATCTCCGCACACTCGAGGGCCTACGGTCGTTTCTTGCCCATGGTCAGGCGAAGATCGCGCTTGAACGAACCGGCAAATGGATCGTGATCTTGCGCCATGTCTCGATCCGCGGACAGCAGGCTGAACGCCTTATGCTGCTTTGCGAGCAAGCCGAAGCGGAAGAAAGGCTCGCTGATCTGAAGCGTAAAAGCCAGAAGCTGTGCTCTGTTCTCGGCAATTTCCGGAGAACCGTGAAGAGCTGAACGGGCGGCTCCGGCGAACCCGGATCGGGCTCTAGGCTTCGCCCTGAGACTTGGATTTCCAAGTCTCAGCCCATTAGGGTGACGATCCCTGCCGTGAGCGGTGGTGGCATCATTTGCCTGCTGCTTCGGCATTCCCACCGATCTCGAACTTCGGCTTGAGATGGGCGTAATCGAGAGGGTGAGTCTCCTGCAGTCCGAGAGCGCCAATCACACGGGTGCGACACCGGACAGGTGTCCACGCCATTGGGTCCTTTTCCGTTGTCGGCTTCCTGGTCGGCGCGCGGGGCCGAGCAAGCCCGCATAGGCGGGCTTCTCCACTGCGTTGCGACCCTCCGGGTGCACGACCCCGCTATGACGCCGCCCTTTGGGGCGCCTGTCGGAAGGCCCCGATGGGCGGGGCTGATCCAGACCGGAGTCACAGCCATGTCGCAGCCTTCTCAACAATCGGCAGACCGAGCCGAGCGGATCGACCGCATCGCCGCACTGAATGACAGCCTGCGGAGATCTATTTGCAGCCCTGGCCGAAACCAGATCGTCATGACCGCAGGCGTTGCCGCGCTGGTCGGGGATGTGTCCCTCTTCCGCGGATTTCGCAGACGCGCTGAGATCCTGCGCACGGTGCGAAACTATGACAGCTTCAATTCCGACAACGATCCATTGGGCGAGCATGATTTTGGTCGCTTCGAATATGACAGCGCCATTCTCTACTGGAAGATCGATTATTATGATCTCGAGCTTGCCTGGGGCTCACCCGATCCAGCCAATCCCGACGTCACCACTCGGGTTCTGACGATCCTACTCGCCGAAGAATACTGATCGGCACGGCCATCCCCCTGACCGGGGGGATGGCCGTGAAAAGTCTGCTTGAGCAGACTGCGCGCAAAGGATGTCCACGCACCAAGTGCGCTCGGGGAGGGGAGGGTGCACCGGAGCATCGCCCCCGGGCCGGTGCAAAGCCGTGAACCGCCGCGGGATCAGACCATTTGAGGAGTTAACGCCATGTCCGCTTATTTCGCCGCCCATCCCGATCACGCGATCCTCTTTGCGTTCGGCTGTTTTGCGCTCACCGTCTACCTGTTCCGCTATGTCGGTCCGGGCATTGGCGGTGGCGGCGACTGGTCATCGCGTGACCATTATGAGCGCAATCTGCGCGACGGTCCGGAAGACTATTGTTGAGCTGGCCGCCCCGATGAGGACGATCGCTGTGAGCCTTCTCAAGGGCGGGGTAGGCAAGACCTTCCTCGCCACGCATCTCGCCTGGTATCTGGCCGAAGCGGCGGGACGCAGGGTTGTGTTCGTTGACCTGGACCCGCAAGGTAGTTCCTCGCGCCGTCTGGCCGGCGAGCGGCCGGGTGGCTTCGCGGCCGATCTCTTCGATCCATCGGCGGCGCTTGCCGCCGATGGCCAGGTCGGGCTCACTTTGCTCGCTGCCGACCAGCGTTTGCAGATGATCAAGGCGGCACAGGATGTGCGCGACTTTCTCGGCCGCTTTCCTGCGCTCGCGCCTCATTTCGACCTGTGCGTGATCGATACCGGTCCCAAATGGGACGAGCTTACCCTGAGCGCTCTCGCGGTCGCCGACGCAGTGATCGCGCCGGTCCAGGTCGCCGAAGATTCAGTCGAATGCGCCAAGATGCTGCTGACCGCGCTGCGCAAGGCCGAGGCGGCGAGGGCAGGGCGCAAGATCGATTTCCTCGGATTGCTGCCATCAATGGTCAACCCGTTCGACCGGCGCGAAATAGACAATGCCGTCAAGCTCGCCCACGCGGTGGGCGAGCGGCTGATGTTCCCTGCCTTCATCAAGGCGCGACCGACCTATAAGCATGCCGCGGAAAATCATCGACCGGTCTGGATGGAAGGGGGTGGCGGCGCCAAGGCGGCGGCCGAGGAAATTCGGCCGATCCTCGCCGAGATCGAACGGCGACTGGGTTCAGCGCCAGCGGCCGCCGCCTGATGGGTAAGTTCGATGAACGCATCGAGGAGTTTGGCCTGTTGGTCGGCGCGCATGAAATGGCGCGCCGGGTCGAGGATATTCCTTTGGAGCGGGTCATCCCCGACCCCGGCAATCCCCGGCGCAGTTTCGACGACGACGCCCTGGCCGAGCTTGCGGCGTCCATAGCGGCCCGCGGGGTCTTGCAGCCGATCACGGTTGCTCCCGCCGACGCCGCTGGCCTGTATCGCATCCGGTTGGGCGAGCGGCGCTTTCGTGCCTCCGAGCTCGCGGGCCGGGTGACGATCCCGGCGATTATCGTGGCCGAGGGCGAGGGAACCCATCTGCTGGCCGATCAGATCGTTGAAAACGATCAGCGTGCGAACCTGTCTTCGGTCGAGCTCGCTCATGCGATTGCCCGTATGCTCAAGGGCGGCATGAGCCAGGTCGAAATCGCTGCTGCGCTGGGACGCTCCAAGCAGTTCGTCTCGCTCTATGCGGCCTATGGTGACATGCCTGCCTATCTCAGGGAGGCGCTCCCGCGCGCGCCGATCCGGCTGCTCTATGACCTGCATCGCACAGCCAGGGATTATCCTGCGGAAGTCGAGGCCTATGTGGGCGCCTGGGATGAGAGCGGCGCGACATTGGCGGAAGGCGCGCGGTTCATTGCCGGGCTGAAGGGTAAGGCGGACATTCCCAGCATCGAGGCAACGCCGATGCAGGCCGCGGCAGTGACCGTCGCTCGTCCGGAACCGCGGGGAGGGACTGAGCCAGTCGCGCGACCAGGGGAGCAAACGCCAGAGGCCAGCCTTGCCGTTGAAGTTGATGGCCGTCCCGCGCGTCTTGTCCTTGGCCCGCGTGTCGTCGTGATCTTCGGCGATGGTTCTCGGCAAGAGGTGGCGACCGAACGACTTTGCTCCGCGTCTGAGGGACGCCCCGACGCCGCGATGCTCTGACCCTCTTCCTCCGCGTTCGCATATCCTGTTCGTGTGTATGTCGGCCGTGCCCCTTTCGGGGTGCGGCCTTTTGCGCAGGTCCGAGCTGGGGCGGCGCCGTTGGCGCCGCCCTTCGTGGATCAGGCGTGAATGATAGGCGCATTTTCCCAAATATGGTCGAAGTCTGCTCAAGCAGACTATCAGATGAGTTGAGTGAAGGTGAGGGCCGGATAGGCGTGACGCCGGGGATGTATGACAATAGCCTTTGATGCATGCCCGTCTTCACCTTCCGTCTCGACGATGACATCGCCCAGCGCTTCGATGCTGTGGCGGAGAGCGCCGGTGGCCGCTCGGTTTTGCTGCGGCGCCTCGTCATGAATGCAGTGGACGCGGAGGAGGGCGAGAGGTCGGGGCCAGTCCGCCGGCGGGAGCGAGCAACACGGCGGTTTGAGATCCGGCTGACCGAAGCGGAAATTGCCGCGCTGGATGCCGAGGCCGATGCTTTGGGTATGAAGCGAACCGACTGGGTGACGAGGCTGGTGCGCTGCCGGCTGCATTCGGCGGCACCGCTGCCGCTTGAAGAACGGGCGGCAGTGGCCCAGGCGTGGCGCGAGCTCAACCGGATCGGCATCAATCTCAATCAGGCGACGCGGGCGCTCAACGCATCGGTGATGGTCGAATCCGGGCTCGATGTCGCGCGCGAGGCGGCACGGGTGGCAAGCTTTCAGACGGAAATCCGGATGGCGCTTGCCGGTCTCGGCACCGCGCTCAAGGGCGATCTTGCCTATTGGGATAGCCTCGATGCTTGAGGAGGAGGGCATCCTGCCGCTGCCCAGCCTCATGGAGGCATGGCGGCCGCCCACCGGCGGTAAACGGACACTGCGGGGGGCCTATGTCCGCATCGGACGAGGCGCACCGGGCCGGGGAGGGCAGGGGCGGTCCGTGCCGCTGAGCCAGGCCGAGGCTCGGGCCAAGCTCGAGCGGATCGTGCGCAAGGCCCCGGAGGTCATGGTCAAGGTCTCGGGCAAGCAATATGGCGCGCATCATCTATCGGAGCATTTCGGCTATGTTGCGCGGCACGGGAAGCTTGCGGTGCGCTCGAGCGAGGGTGAGATCATCAATGATCCCAAACGGCTGAAGGAGATCGCGCAGGACTGGGCCATGCTCGACGAGGCGATGAACGAGCATGGCCGCGACCGGCCGACCTCGCTGTCGCTGGTCCTTTCCATGCCCGGCGGTTCGACCGATCCCGAGACGCTGCAGGATGCCGCCCAGGCGTTCGCCCGCATCCTGTTTGAGGACAATCACGCCTATATGCTGGCGCTCCACACCGATACCGATCATCCGCACATCCATCTGGCGGTGGCCACCGAAGGTGCGGACGGCACGCGGTTCAATCCGCGCAAGGCCGACCTCCATCATATGCGAGAGACATTCGCGCATGAGCTACGGGCGCGCGGCATCGCGGCTGAGGCGACGCCCAGACGCGCACGCGGTCACGTTCAAAAGCGTGTGCGCTCTGCAGCGCTGCATCTCGATGCTCGGATCGGTCAGGAGGGGCGCCGGCTCAATATGGATGAACTCAACGTGCTGCGCGCCCGGGCCTTTGCGCACGCGCGCGATGAGGAACGGCGGCCGCAAGACGTGATGGCGCTGGTTCGCCAGAAGCAGATACGCGGTGCTTATGCGGAGGCGGCGGTGGCGCTTGCACGTACCGGCGAGGCCGACGACCAGGCGCTTTCCGACGAAATTGCGGGTTTCCTGGCGGCTATGCCGCCGGCGGTCTCCCGACGTCTGGCCCTGGCCCGCGAGATGATGCAGGGGCGGCAAGCGACACAGCCGGCGCGCGAGCTGGAGGGTGGAGCTGGTCCCGAGCGGCCAGTGCCGGAGCGTGGGCGGGAGCGTTGATTCGCATGGGTGGTTGATCTTGCGAAGGGATGCTCCCACTACCATGTGCTAGAATGTCTTGGAAAGTCGAGGGAACTGGCGCTTTCTGTGGTCATGTCTTGTTAGAAAAAACCATGCTATTATCTAACAGACAGGAGCATGGACATGTCTGCGGTGGCTGATCGGATTATGAAGCGTGTGCGCGGCAAGGGCCGTGGCTGGGTGTTTACGCCCAAGCAGTTTGTCGACTTCGGCACGCGCGGCTCGGTCGACATGGCGCTGTCGCGTCTCGCGCATGCCGGTGACATCCGTCGGATCGGCCGTGGTCTCTACGACTATCCCCGCCAGCATGACAAGCTTGGTGCCCTGAGCCCGGATCCCGGGCAGGTGGCCCAGGCGCTCTCCGCGCAGAGCGGCGATGCGCTCGCGCCGTCGGGAGCGGCGGCGGCCAATAGCCTTGGTCTCTCGACGCAGGTGCCCGCCCGGGCGAGCTACGCCACCAGCGGTCGCACCCGCACCGCCAAGGCTGGCGGCCGCAGCGTTACCTTGAAGCACAGCCGCGCGCCGGTGCTCGACGCGCCGGAGTCTGTGAATGCGATCGTTCAGGCGCTCGCGCATCTGGGGAAGGGCAATATCGACGCGGATGCGATCGGGCGCTTCGCCGCGCGGCTCGACGATGCCGGTACGCGTGCGCTCGTCGCGGGCCGCCCGGCCATGCCGGGCTGGATGGGCGACATTGTCCTGAAGATTCAGGCGTCGCGGAGAGATAGGTCATGCAGGGAGAAAGGGTAGCGCCGCTGGCGCCACCAGCAAATCTCCAGATGCAGGGTCGGGCACAAGGATGGGTACGGCCGGATAAAGTGTCGGCCATGTCGAATACTTGGCGATCCATGTCGCGGCGCTTGGCGACAGCCAGCCCGTCAAGGTCGTGATACTCGCATAGCGCTGCGCGAGCGGAAGCGCGATGATGGGTTCATAGTGGGCGACGCGGTTGCGCAATATACGCAGGTCGCGCAAGTCCCGCGCGATCACACCGCGCTGTACGCCTTTGGCCTGAAAGATGGGTCGCAGGCTTTGCCAGAGGTGGTGTGACTTGGGGCCGAAGAGTGACGCCCAGAAGCCGAAGTTCAACTCCGCTACGATCTGCGGACGGGTCGCTGCCTTCCCGTCTTTCTGTAGCGTTTGCCGTGCTTTTGCGATTGCGCCCGTCTGATAGTTCGTCACAAGGATCGCAGGATCGTCGATCCAGGCGGCGCCATGTTGGGCCGCAAGCCGCGCGTCCGCCATGTTACGCAGCACGACCTCGAGCATGTGTAGAGGGCCATAGAGGGCTGCGGAAAGCTGCACATTATAGGTGTACAGGCGCTCTGCGAGCGTCTGATCGGCTCCGGCCCACTTCAGATAAGTGTCGAAGCGGTCAGCGGACAAGGCATGAACGAACGTTGGCACGGGAACCTTTTCACTTGATTTTTAGGCACCCTTGCGCCATATGAACTGGGTATCCCCCGGCGGTCCCTGCTTTGCAAACCGTCGGGGCACTTTATTTCTAGACATCGTCGATTCGATCTTCAATGCCGTTGCTGGAGCAGCGCAGCGTGAATGAACTCGCGCGCCGCCGGCATGCGACGAGATTTTGCGTGATCACAGCGAAATACATCCCGTGGGACCCGATTGGCGCGATGCCCGACGACCGAAAGGACGGTCGCCTCATGCTGCTCTGGGAAGGAGATCGCCCCGTAATCGGCCGATGGGATGACGGGCGTAAGGGATGGGAAGCTCCGGAAGGCATGCACCTTTTCGAGGAGATCACCTATTGGGCGGATATCAATTCACCGGAATGACCCTTGCTCTTTCAGATGATAAATGATTGATATGGCGGTTTCCATTTGAAGCGCGACACCCGAGGTGATGCGTAGCATTTCATCCGGGGTGGGGCGAGCCCCACCCCGGATGGCAAAATTTATCCGGCCT
>NZ_LTAB01000034.1:0-46312 GCF_001580035.1 Sphingobium sp. 22B
CCGCAAGCCCCCCATCGGCGCGCCGCACAACCGGCCCGCCGGTGGCGCGCCCCCGCGCATGACCGCCCTCCCCCTTGAGCCGATATGTGCATGAACATCGACACATGACGCCCGCAGCCTTTTCACGGCCATGAAAATCCATTATTATTCAAAGCCATAGCGGACGAATCCGCACCAACCATCTTGCGAACCCGCAACGGCGCCGGGGCAATCCGCCGTTCCGGGAAGGAGGTTCAACAAAGGCGGCACAGGGCCGCTCAACAACGGGGTCGTACCATGCGCATTTTCTCTCTTCGCCCGCTTGCGGGCGTGCTGTTCGCGTGCGTGCTCATATTCTGCATGAGCGAATGGGGCCTGTCCCTCACCGCCGACACGGAAAAAATCTCCGCGCCCACGCCAGCGGCGAAAGACCCGCCGGGCATCGCCTCCATCCTCACCAACGGCTTTTTCGGCCGGACCGCCAACCCGACGCCGCAGATCGACTTCTCCCGCCCCTCCCCCAGCCCCTGGACCACGGCGCTGGGCAGCAGCAATCCCGCCGCGCTCTTTCCCACCACCGCCGCCGCCGCCCGAACCGGCGGCCCGGCCGGGCGCGCCGCCGGACCAATGGCGCCGGTCAGCACCATGCTGGCCCTCTCCACCGCCGCCACCACCGCGCAGGCAGGCGATTTCGCCAATTTCGACTTCGCCGGCGGCACCCGCTACCCTGAACAGGCGACCGCGTCGGTCGGCCCTGCCTTCTACCGCCCCGGCGCGACCGTCGCCTATGTGCCGATCACGCTCGACCGCCCGACGCCCAACACCGTGATCGCGCGGGTGATGACGGAGGATGGACCGGGCCTCGTCCGCGGCGTGGCGGGCATCAACTATCGAAGCATCTACAAGGCGGTGATCTTCCGCCCCGGCGACCCGCTGACCAAGACGGTCTCCGTGCCCATATTGCTCGGCGTGCCGCAGGCCGACTTCATCGTCCGCTTCGTGGAGGCTCCATGGGGCGGCAGGATGGGCACCGACCGCGCCTTCGTCCAATGCGATTTCCAGCAGGAACCGACGGCGGAACAGGTGGCGGGGCGCGAACCCCGCACCTTCCAGCCCACGGGCACGCTCCAGTGGAGGATGAGCCGCGAAACCCTCAAATGGTCCGACGCCGGCCATGACAAGGCCTGGTCGACCAAACTGCCCAATGGCCGCTCGCAACCGGGCAATCAGGAAACCGGCATCTATCTCGACGGCTGGGTCTATCGCGACTATGGCATAGAGGCGCCCCTGCGCTACACGGACGATGGGCTCGTCATGCACACGCAGAAGCTGAAGCAGCCCATCGCCTGGGACGGCGTCCCCTATGACTATGGCGCGGTCGTGCTCAGCGGCCACAACACCCGGCCGGTGCAGATCGGCTACGGCCAATATGAATTCACCGCGAAGATGCCGAACCGGCGCGGCTCCTGGCCCGCCTTCTGGCTGATCTCCACCGCCGGCTGGCCGCCGGAAATCGACATTTACGAAGGGTTCGGCTTCGAAAGCTGGTGGGATTTCGACCGCTACACCGCCAACACGCTGCACGGCGGCGCCAACATCACCCGCACCTTCCAGCAGGGCGTCTTCATGAACACCGAAGAGGTCTACGGCATCGGCGGCTTCACCACGGGCTTCCACAGCTTCGCCGTCGACATCCAGCCCGACTATATCACCTGGTTCATCGACGGGAAGGAGACCTATCAGGCGGTCAATCCCTTCGCCGGCTTCCGCTGGTACCCGATCATGAACGTCGCGGTGAAGACGACCGGCGACTATGCGGACGGCGCCGGCGACATGATCGTCCGCGACATCAAGGTCTATGCGGACGGGGGCTGAACGAAGGCGTCGCGCGGCCAGGCGCGACCATCCCACCCCTGTTCGGGCCCGACGGATATTCGGCAACCCCTCCGCCTTCATGCTCCCGCCCCGCGCGGGAGCATGCGACGGATCGGGAAGACCGCGCCCCTCAGAACTGATCGAAGATCGACCCCATGCGCGGACTGAACAGCCGGTCATAGGCCTTCAGCAAGGCCCCGTCGGTCATCCCGGCGATATAGTCGCAGATCACCCGCGGCGCCTCCTCCCCCGCCCGGACCAGCGCCCATTGCTCGGCCGGCAGCAGGGTCTCCGGCTCCGACGCCAGCGCCTCGAAGACGGACACCACCATCTTCTGTCCCTTGAACTCCAGTTGCTGCACCCCGGCGCTGCGGATCACCTCCTGATAGACCGCGTTCCTCAGCGCGCCCAGGAACCGCGCCGGCCCCTCCTGCATCCCCGCGCGGTATCGGACCAGCGGCTCCTCGAACTCCTCCCGCGTGTCGATGCGGCAATGGGTGATCAGGTGATGCACCATCCGTCCGATGCAGCGCTTGCGCCCGCCGCCCTCGCCGAACAGCGCCCCGACCAGCCGCTCATAGACATTATTCTCGGATTCGCCGGGATATTTCCGCTTGAGGTGGACCAGGAAGGACGCGCATTCCTCCTCCGGCACCAGCCTGCGAAAGGCCTCCTCCCCGATCAGGCGCAGCGCCAGCGCATCCTCCAGGTCATGGACGCCGAAGCCGATGTCGTCGGCCACGTCCATGATGCTGCAATCGAAGGATTTGTGGATCGCCCGGTGGTGCCTGCCGACCTGCGGCTCGATCGCCGTGAACGCCTCCCGGTCGGCGCTCGACAGCGGCGCCAATATCCATTGCACCACCTGCCTTTCGCTGTCGAGATAGCATTTGGGCGGCTTGCTGGCGGCCCGGTCGATGATGCGGATGGAAGACGGCCTGTCGCTCAGCCGGGGCGCGCAGGCGGGATTGCAGGCCTGCGCATAGGGGACCGGATATTTGAGCACGCCCAGCAGCGTCCGCCGCATGAGATTGGCCCCCGCCCCGGCCGAAAATTTCTCCAGCCGGGCCAGGATGCGCAGCGTCTGGCCATTGCCCTCGAACCCGCCCGCCTGCCGCATGCAGTAATTCAGCGCGACTTCCCCGCCATGGCCGAAGGGCGGATGGCCCAGGTCATGGGTGAAGCCGATGGCCTGGATCAGGCTGTGGTCGGGCAGATGCGGGATCGCCGGGTGGTCGGGGAAATCCTGCCGCAACTGCCGCGCTATGCCGCCCGCGATCTGCGCGACCTCCAGCGAATGGGTCAGCCGCGTGCGATAGAAATCGCTGTCGCCCAGGTTCAGAATCTGCGTCTTGCCCTGCAGGCGGCGGAAGGACGCGGAATGGATGACCCGCGCATAGTCGACATCCGCTTCATTGCGGGCATCCTCGCTCTGCGCCTGCCAGTTTTCCTGCCGTTCATACCAGTTCATGCCACTCTTCTCCGGCGAATCCCGACCGCCTGTCGCTTGGCCGGAATATAGGCCGCTTCTCCCGTGCAGGGGCAGGAAAACCGGTTCATGCCGCTTCCTCCATGCCGATCCTCATCCCACCCCGCCCTCATTTGCCTATTTGAACTATTTATGCCACATCTATCCCAAACAAGCTTCAACTTCGCGCAAGAGGGCAGGAATGAACGCAGTGGTAACCCAGATCGGCGATCTGGCGGAGGCCGGCGAAAAGATGGTCGAACGCCTGCGGCGCAAGGCTTTTCTGCCGGATAGCCGCAAGGAACTCAACATCCGCTTCGGCATCGCCGAAGCCGCGCAACTGCTCGGCTGCTCCACGAATCGCATCCGCATGGCGGAGGAAGACGGACGCCTTCCCCCTGCCCCGCCGACCGAAAACGGCCGCCGCCCCGGCTACAAGGTGGAGGAACTGCTGAACATGCGGCAGGTGCTGGGCGCCTCGCCCGAACGCGCCCCGCTGGACATTCCCGCCATCATCGCGGTGCAGAATTTCAAGGGCGGCGTCGGCAAGTCGACCGTCACCACCCATCTCGCCCATTATTTCGCGGTGCAGGGCTATCGCGTGCTGGTGGTCGACTGCGACAGCCAGGCCACCACCACCACGCTGTTCGGCTTCAACCCGCATTTCAACATCCAGCGGGAAGAAACGCTCTACCCCTATCTCTCCATCGACCCGACGCAGGTCGACCTGCTCTACGCGGTCAAGCACACCGCCTGGCCCAATGTGGACCTCATCCCATCCAATCTCGAACTGTTCGACGTGGAATATGAACTGGCGGCGGCGGGCAGCGACGGCGGCTCCGTCCTTGCGGCGCGCTTCCGCAAGCTGAAGCAGGGCCTGATGGACCTTGCCCGCCATTATGACGTGGTGCTGCTCGATCCGCCGCCGGCGCTGGGCACGATCAGCCTCGCCGTGATGCAGGCGGCCAATGCCCTGCTGGTGCCGCTGGCCGCGACCACGCCCGACTTCTGCTCGACCGTCCAGTTCCTCTCGATGATGGATCAGGTGATCGGCCAGCTGCAGCAGGCGGGGATAGAGGTCGACTATCAGTTCGTCCGCCTGCTCTGCTCGAAATTCGACAGCAACGATCCCAGCCATTCGATGGTCCGCGCGATCATGGAACAGAGCTTCGGCCCGGCCCTCCTGCCCATTCCGATCCTCGACAGCGCGGAAATCAGCCATGCCGCGCTGCGCATGATGACCGTCTATGAACTGGAAAAGCCGATCGGCACGCCGCGCACCCACAAGCGCTGCCGCGCCAATCTGGACGAGGCCATGGGCCAGATCGAGGCGCTGGTGCGTCAGGGCTGGGGCCGCGTCGCCCCTGCGCGGGAAGAGGACATCGTCAATGCGGCATGAAGCCCCTTTCCGCATGTTCATGATATGTTCCCGGTTTGCCGAAAGGGAATGCCATGGCGCGTAAGCAATCCGACTATCTGGCCGCCCTTCTCTCCGACGAGCCCGAGGCGGCAGCGGCAACGCCCGTCGAGCCGGAGGAGGCAGGCCCGCCCGCATCGCCCCCCTCCCCCTCCTCTGGCCCGGCCGCGCCGCGTCAGGATCGCGCCCGCGGCACCACCCTGCTCGGCCGCGAATCCGCCCTTGCCCGTCTGGCCTCGGGCGAGGTGCGGCAGGTCACGCAATTGCTGCTCGACCCGGCGAAAGTCCGGATATGGAGCGGCAATGCCCGCCTCTATGCGCATCTCAACGAGGAAAATTGCCGCGAACTGATCGACTCGATCATCGCGGAAGGCGGGCAGAAGGTGCCCGCCGTGGTCCGCCGGATAGAGGGCGATCCCGATCATGATTATGAGGTGATCGCCGGCACCCGCCGCCACTGGTCGATCAGCTGGCTGCGCGCCAACAGCTATTCCGACATGATGTTCGTGGCGCAGGTCGCCCAGCTCGACGATGAGGCCGCCTTCCGCCTCGCCGACCTCGAAAACCGCGCCCGCAAGGACGTCTCGGACCTCGAACGCGCGCGCAACTATGCCGATGCGCTCAAGGCCCATTATGGCAGCCACCTGACCCGCATGGCCGAACGGCTGAAGCTCTCCAAGGGATGGCTCAGCAAGATGATCAAGGTCGCGGGCATCGAGGATGCGGTGATCGACGCCTTCGCCTCCCCGGCCGACGTCCAGTTGAAGCCCGCCTATGCGTTGGCCCAGTCGCTCGACGACCCCAAGGGCGCGCCCGCCATCCGCGCGGAGGCGAACCGCCTCGCCTCCGAACAGCGCGCGCTGCGGTCGGCGGGCGCCGCGCCCATCCCGGCCTCGGATGTGCTGAAACGCCTGCTCGACGCGCCCCGCGCCGCCCAGTCGGCCCCCAGGGAAGAACCCTTCACCTGGACCACCCGCTATGGCCGTCCGGCGCTGACGGTCCAGTCGGTCAACCGCCAGGGCATCACCATCCGCCTCCACGCCGGTTCGGGCGCGGACATGGAAACGCTCGCCACCGCGCTGCGCGACACGCTCGAACATCTCGAACGGCAGGGCATGGGGCTCCAGCGCTGATGGAAAGCGGGGGGCACAGGACATATGACGGAAGCGAAAGGCCGGTCCAACCGGCGGCTTCCGCCCTGCCCCCTGTTTCCCCGGGGAAACATCAGCCCCTTGTCCCCGCCGACCCATGGGAAACACGCCCGCTGTTTCCCCGGGGAAACAGCCGATCCCCCATCCCCCCGGCCACCAGCCCGCCCTCGCCGGCATCCCCGGCCAGCGCCGCCAGCCTGGCCCGGTCGCCGCACGACCGCAGCCACGCATCGGCCCCCATCCCGACATGCGCCCCTCATTCCATAACTCCCGTCCATTCTCCGGAACGTTCATGGAATAGCCCCCGCGCGCCCCTTCCCTCCTCTGCGGCATCACGCCATGGGCTGACGCTCATCTTCAGGACCCGCCCATGACCCGCGCTTCCAGGACCGAGATCACCGACCAGTTCGAACTCTTCCTCCCCTATATCGCGGACATGCCCCTGCGCGACCAGCGCGAGATGATGGAGCGCCCCTTCTTCAGCCTCGCCAAGTCCAAGCGGGTCAAGCCGATCGACTACACCTCCCCCGACGGCAAGGCCTGGGTCCATGTCTCGGCCAATCCGGACTATGGCATGGCCACCATCTGGGATGCCGACATATTGATCTACTGCGCCTCCGTCCTGGCCGACATGGCGCGCCGCGGCCTCAACGACATCCCGCGCAAGCTGCACCTCATGCCCTATGACCTGCTGCGCGCCATCCACCGCCCGACGACGGGCCGCGCCTATGAACTGCTCGGCCAGTCGCTCGACCGGCTCGTCTCCACCACGATCAAGACCAACATCCGCGCCGAAAACCGCCGCGAAGCGACCTTCAGCTGGCTCGACGGCTGGACCCAACTGGTCGACGAACGCACCGAACGCTCCCGCGGCATGACCATCGAACTCAGCAACTGGTTCTATGAAGGCGTGCTGATGCAGGGCGGGGTGCTCAGCATCGACCGCGCCTATTTCGACCTGACCGGCGGCCGCGAACGCTGGCTCTACAAGGTCGCGCGCAAACATGCCGGCGGGGCAGGGGAGGGGGGCTTCGCCATCTCCATGCCCACCCTCTTCGAAAAGTCGGGGGCCGAAGGCGCCTATCGCCGCTTCAAATTCGAAATCGCCAAGATCGCCGAACGCGATCCCCTGCCCGGCTATACAGTCGAACTGGAACAGCCCGACGGCAAGCGTGAACCGTCGCTCCGCATGCGCCGCCGCCCCCAGGCCGATCCGCTCCCGGCCGCAACCGTCGCCCGCCGACCGGCGACGGCCTCGCCGTCCACCCCTCCCAAGACAACGCCGTCCCCCGCACCGGCCGACGCCGACATGCTGGTCGATGCCGGCAGCATGATCCGCCGGACCCTGGCCGGAATGTCCGCCAAGGCCAGCGCCGGGGAGATCACGGACGCGACCATGGCGACCCTGCGCGCCGACTATCCCGGCTGGGACTATCAGACGCTCCATCAGGAGTTTCGCGACTGGCTCGAAGCCGACCCCACCCGCACGCCTGTCAATTATCAGAAGGCGTTCATCGGCTTCGTCCGCCGCTTCCACGAGAAGAACCGCCACCGCCTCTAGAGCATCGTGCGCAAAAGCGGGAACCGGTTTTGCGCTTAAAAGGATGCGACAACAAAAGCCTGGAGCGCGCGGCCTGCGTATGATTTAACGCAGCACGCTCCAGAGCGGGTTTCGCTCTGATTCCATCAGGTCGCCGCTCCACATTCCCCGTCTTCCGCGATTCCCGCCAGCGATCGAAACCGGTCGCTCGGAAATCGCCCCAGAGCGCGCTGCGTCAACCGGACGCAGGTCGTCACATCCTTTCAAGCAGAAAACCCGCCCTGCGATGCCGAGCCGCATCCCAAAAGGCAAAGGGCTCGACCAAAACCGCCCCAAAACCCACGCCATATTCCGACCCTGCAATTCAGCCGACGCACCCCATGCCCAAGCCACGCCGAAATGCCGGGGAGGGCGTTCCCGAAGTGTCGGGTAGCGCTGATCGGAAAGAACAACCCGTCGCACACCCCGATAGCCGACCTCAATCCGCCCCGGAATTTGAACGTCCTTTCCAACACCCCCCTCCAATATGATTCAATCCCCCACCGACCGACAACAGCAAATCGCATGCTTCGACACTCCGGGAACACCCTTCGCGCCTTTAGGAACGTTTCCCCGACATTTCAGGAACGCCAGCGTCGACACTATAGGAACGGACCAACGATCCTATGGGAACAGCCAACCAACGCCGACTCGTGCTCTCATGGCGATTCGCCCCCCCACATCCCCGCCCGGTAACTCTTTAACTTTCCTAGAAACCTTATAACCTGGGCGAGACATATTTTTGGCAAGAGACTGGATGAGAAGCCTCGGGCAGCGCCGTCTAATGCCGCCCTGTCAGTCTTTTGACCTGCGCCACCAGTTTCGTCGCGCCCTGGTGCGAAACGCCCAGCAGCCGCGCGACCGCCATCTTGCTCAGCCCCGGATAGGCCAGCTCAAGCCGCATCAGCAACGGGGCCTTGCTCCGCCGCGTCACCTCCAGTTCCACCGGCAGCCGCGCCAGCTTCGCCTCCAGCCGATCCAGTTCGATCAACCCCTGCGCCGCCTGGCGCGCGACCATGGCGGCAATCTCTCCCGCCAAAGAAGCGGCATCGTCCGGCAGGAAGCGCGGCAGGCCGACAAAGCAGGGCAGGCGACGCAGGCTGAGCCCCGCCGCCACAAAGGCGCCGGGAAGGTGGCAGGCAAGCACCCAGCCCATATCGAACCGTCGCGGATCGATGCGCCATTGCCGCCCGTCGGCCGTCGTCACCAGATGCCCCTCGGTGACAGGCGTATCGAGGCTCCCCCTCGCATCGATCAGCCGCTGCGCGACCGCCTGGAGGGTGCCGGCAGGGTAGGGGGCCTCCAGCAGCATCTGGGCCATGCGCCACGCCGGGCCGAAGCGGACCAGATCCTCGGGCGCCCACAATCCCGCCTCCTTGCGGTCGTCAAGCAAGGTGCGGGAGATGTTGAGGGTCGCGCGCGCGACCGGGTCCCGGTCATCGCCTGCCGACAGCGCAAAATGGAAGAGCGCGGCGACGGAAAGCGGATCGTTGAGCCCCTCGCTATGGCGCGGCGGCGGCGTCCGCCCGCAAATCCAGTTCTGAAGCTCCGCAACCGACACCGGCACGCCGGCAAAGCCCGACAGCATGGAGGCGCCCTTCAGCCTTGCCCTGGCCAGCCAGACATCGGTCGCCGGGCTGTTGCAAAGCCGCCCGTCGAGCCGCCCGAGAAGAAGCAGGGCATGATCCGGCGAGGCTGAAAAATCCTGCATTTCCCATGGATAGCGCAAGATGGACTACAACCAAAGAGGCGAGTTGGTTGTATATGCTATGATGGTAGGAAAGCAGGCTGCTCCGCCTGATCGCCGGCGAATGGCTACCCTCTTTCTTATGCCATAATGCAGTAGCGCCCGCCAGCGTCAACCGAACATCCAAAGTGGGAACCCGAACAAAAGCCCTGAAATAAGACGACGCCCCTCTCGGACACGTCCGTCGGGTAAAGGCGAAAGGGGAAAGGGCATCCAACCGATCCGCAAAAGGGGAACAAAAGAGGAAACAGGGCTATTTTGCCCTGGGAGGCCCGTCAGGCGCCGGTGACGAGTGAGATATAGACAAGCTCGGCGCCATCGGCCTTTGCCTTTCAGAGAGCTTCCCAGCCTGCCCAAATTTTAGGCAATCGGCCCATCGATCTGTTCTCCCGGCCCACAGGAACAATGCGCTGGCTGCCGTAGCTCCTATCCTGCTCGGGATCGCGAACGTCATAGAGCCGCACCCGATGGATGGGGCGGCATCGATTCACCCCGCGATGATCTGCGGAGGAACTCGTCATCATATCGAGGGAGCAGGAACGGATGCCGCAACACGCCCGGCCTATATTCGATCGCCCTCGACGGGAGCAGGCAAGGGCACCGCCTGATCGACCGGACAACTGAAAGTCCCCGCAGAGGATCATGGGATATATTCATGATCCAGTGCAGCAATCTTCACCGGCATCCGGCCTTTGACAATCGCAAAACGGAGTCAGGCACGACCAAAGCCCGTCCAAGGCCATTATAGGGCATCCCAATCGAAAAGCCCGTTCTCCCGAGAGGCAAGGAGCGATGTTCCAGCGAAGACTTTCACCCATCAGATCATCTTGCATTGCTGGCAAAGCTCGAACATTGCATCGCAAGGCAAGGGCGTCTCAATTGTGGTAATGGAGATGGATAGATCAACAGTTCAACCCGCTGCCACCTTTCTCACCGCCTCCCGATAATTGCGATTGCACAGCGCGACTTTCAGAGAGCCTTGACCCCGCCGCCATCAATAAAGTCCAGCCCTCCTCAACCGCATCCTTGAAAGGAAAACGCCCCGAACGACATTTGCGTCGTTCGGGGCGTGATCTTGGTCGGCGGTCCGGATCGTCCGAACCGGCCAGACGTACAATCAGGCTTTTTCGGCCACAGGCGCCTTGGCTGCCGGCTTTTTCTTGGGAGCGGCCTTGGCGGGCGCCTTGGCAGGCGCTGCCGCCTTGCTTCCCGCCGCCGCCTTTTCCGCGGGCTTGGCAGCAGCCGGAGCGGCGTCCTTCTTCGGCGTGGGCGCCGATGGCGTAGCGATGGAGAGGCGCTTGCGCGATGCGGCGGGCTTGGCAGCCGGAGCCTTGGCGGCGGGCGCCTTGGCAGCAGGCTTCGCCTCGGCGGGCTTCGTTGCGGGCGCCTTTGCCTCAGGGGCCTTTGCCGCCGGGGCTTTCGCTTCCGCAGGCTTGGGAGCGGACGTCTTCGCAGGGGCCTTGGCCGCCGCCGGCTTGGCAGGCGCTGCCTTTGCAGGCGCAGCCTTGGGAGCAGCGGCCGCCTTCGGAGCCGCCGGGGCGGCATTGGCAGGGGCCGGAGCCGCTTCGGCCGGCTTCTTGGCATTCACCGGCTTGCGGCCAAGGCCAAGCTTCGTCGCGACGGCGCGCCGCGCTTCCGAATAGTTGGGCGCGACCAGCGGATAGGACTTCGGCAGGCCATAGCGTTCGCGATAGTCATTGGGCGACAGGCCATGGCTGGCCAGGTGGCGCTTCAGCGTCTTGTACGGCTTGCCGTCGATCATGCTCAGAATATGTTCGGGCGAAGACAGGCTTTTGCGGACCGACACGGCCGGCGTGTAAGTCGGCGCCGCCGCCTCTTGGGGCTTTGCGGCAAGATCATCAGTCAAGGCCAGACGCGTGGTCCGAATGAGGTCGGCAAGACCTTCGCTCGCTACATTATTGTTGGAGACAAAGGCACTCACCAGCTGAACAGTGAGCGTCGTGATGTCAGGCTGGTTGTTTTCAGACATTGGCCCCGCTTCCCATCTTTGAGTAATAGAAACGGCCTTTTGCGCGGTTTTGCGTTAAATGTAAATCCGAAACGACTTGACAGCCCGTCCGCATGCTGTCGAACAGGAACAAACAAGCTCATTTTGTTTCGAGATGGGACAGCCTGACCGCGCAATTGCGTCCGCCGGGGTGGAACCATCTTCGCCATATCATTCGCCAGTCAACGGCGCGAAGGCAGGGCGCCTTGAACAGCATAGGCAGGCCGCTAATCTATATTCGCCTGCCCAATACCAGTGTTCGACCGGCGGGCGACAATATTTGTCGACAGCGAAACCTGTTCTGCACAAAAAAAGGCCGGTCTTTCGACCGGCCTACTGAGTTTAGGAGAGGATGCCTGAAAGGCACCCGCCAGATGGCGCGCCGGACCTCCAATGGCAAATGCGAAGCGCGGCGATGTGATTGCGTTGCGCGCAATTCCCGGCGCCGGCTTCATATCGCACCATGTCGGAATGCCCTGCCGCGGACGGCGCATCGTTCAGGGCGAACGCTTCGGGACGAACGTCCACGCCGCGTGCGACGCACCCGGCAAAGATCGCGCATATGTCTGAAAAGGGCAGGGCGGGGGTCCATCCCGCCGGACTGGCGCGCGCCCCGCCGGTACGACAGGGGCGCGCCATTCGATCAAGGAAGGGATGGCGGCCCGTTCGTCCGGGCCGATCCTTCCGATCTTGCGTCGATGAAGACTTGGGCGGCCAGGCGCGGCCGCCGAAGATCGTCTTCAGCCGTTCAGCTGGTCCTTCACGGCCTTGGCCGGGGTAAAGGTCAGCTTCTTCGAGGCGGCGATCTGGATCACGGCGCCGGTCGACGGATTGCGGCCTTCGCGAGCGGGCTGGTCCTTGACCTTGAACTTGCCAAATCCGTTCAGCGAAACTTCCTCGCCCTTCGCGGCGGCACCGGCGATGGCGGAGAAGACGCCGTCGACATATTTGCGCGCGTCGGCCTTGGTCAGGCCATGGTCGGCGGCCAGTGCTTCGGCGAGTTCAGTATTGTTCATGATGATCTCCCTTTCGTGGACGGATGGTCTTAACCTGTCTCTTCGCACTCAACTAGCCCCTTTGCGACCGGCGAACAGCGAAAATCGGCAGTAAAATCGCGTTATTGGCGCTTTCGGATGGGAAAATGACCCCCGACCGGAGCCTTCGGCCCGCCTTTCCCGCCGGCGGCGACTCCTCCGCCCGGGTTCCGATCCGCCGCACGAGCAGGCATTTCGCCCGTGAAAAGGGCCCTCCGGGCGGCTGTTCCGCCAAAATGGTCGCAATTGTCGCGCGCGCCGCCCGCGCCATGCCGGGGGTGGACCGCCAAGGGCGGGACTTTGGCCCGACGCAGCCCTTTTACAAAAGCTTGCGGATAGAACCGATCCGGTCGCGGTTGCAGATGAAGGCCGCGTCATTTTCTCCCATCCTTCCTGCACGGCGGCCCCTTGCGGCCGGAATGGCGTGGGACGATGTGGCGGCAGAGCATGGCGGGGATGGGGTGGTGCAGGCGCGCGGCGCGGGCGGTCGCGGTGGGCCTCGGGCTGATGCTGGCAGTCCCTGCGGCGGCGCAGGACGCAGCGCTGGGCCAGCAAAGCGCCGCCCCGATCATCGACCGCGACCGCACCGACCGGCTCGAACCGCAGATCGCGCCTCCACCTGTCGCCGCGCCGCGCCCGGCGCCCTCGGTCCAGGTCGCGCCCGCGGCTTCCTCCGCGGCCCAGACGCTGCTGACGCGGCTTATCTATAGCGGAACGACGCTGCCCGGATCCCGCCTCGATGCCGCCACTTCCCCCTTTATCGGTCGGCCGCTGACCGGTGAAACGCTCCAGGCCATCGCTCATGCGATCAGTGCGACCTATGCGAAGAGCGACATCGCCTTCTATTCCGTCTCCATTCCGCCCCAGCTGCCTGGCGGCGGCGTCCTGACCGTCCATCTGGTCGAGGGGCGGGTCAGGGATTATCGCCTCGCGGGCATGTCGCCCAGCATGCCCGTCGGGCTGATCGCCGCGCATATGCGCCGGCTGATGCGGGACGCGCCGCTGCGCAAGAGCCGTCTGGAACGGACATTGGCGCTGCTGCGCGACATTCCGGGGCAGACGGTCGACGCCCGGCTGCGCCAGTCGGGCGCGCCCGGCGATCTCCTGATCGACCTCATCGTCAAGCGCAAGCAGGTGCAGATCGGCCTCACGATCGACAATAGCGGGGTCAGCAATGTCGTGCAGGGCGTGCAGGCGCAGATGTCGGTCACGGTCAACGGCCTTGCGCGCGAAGGCGACAGCACGCGCATCGCCGGCTACCTGCCCTTCTATCCCGACCGCTACCAATATTATTCGCTCAGCCACAGCACGCCCATCGGCAGCAATGGCCTGACCCTGGCCGCGCAGGCCGCCCATGTCGAAACCCGTTCGCGCGACAGCAGGACGACGGGTGAGGCGACATTGGCCGGCCTGACGCTCAGCTATCCCGTGCTGCGGTCGACAAAGTCCCAACTGTCCGTCACGGCGTCCGTCGACGGCATCGACAGCGACAATTATTTCCTCGACATCCGCTTCGGGGATTACCGGTCGCGGGCGCTGCGCCTGGGGGCTTCCTGGTCCCGTGCCGACGCAAGGAACGGCTATGCGGTTTCCACGGTCGTCAGCCAGGGGATCGACGCGCTGGGCGCCCGGCCCTTCACCGGCTTTTCCGAAACCGGCTTCACCAAGGTCAATGTTCAGGCCATCGCAGTGAAGGGGATCAGCGGCAAGCTCAGCCTCCGGACTTCGGTCAAGGGCCAATATTCGAAAGACGATCTTCCGGTGACGGAGCGCTTTCCGCTGGGCGGCCGGGGCGCGGGCATGGCCTTTCGCACCGGAACGCTGACGGCGGAGCAGGCCCTTGCCGGCAGCGCCGAACTCTCATGGTCGCTGCCCGCCCGGTCGCCTGTGCTGAAGGCCAGCGCGCTGTTCGTCGCGCTTGACGGTGCGCTGGCGCATGGCACGGCGCGGCCCGCCTACCGCCTCGCGGCGCGGGACTACAGCCTTGCATCGGCGGGGGGCGGGCTGCGGCTGGGCCTGGGCGCGAAATGGCGGGTCAGCGCGGAAGTGGCCGTGCCGGTCAAGCGGCCCGACCCGACCCTCAGCCGCAAGGCGCGGTTTTTCTTCGGGGTGGGACGGGCATTTTGATCCGTCCTTTTGCGAATACGCAAAAACAAGAAAATGGGAAGCAAGACAATGAACAATGTGTGGGAGGTATGGCCCTCGGCCCTGACCGGGGCCGAATGCGACGCCATCGTCAAGCGCGCGGCGCTCTATCAGCCGGAAAGCGCGACCGTCGGCTTCGCGCAGGCGGTGCGCAGCGATCATGCATATCGCTCGTCCACCATAAGTTGGCTGGACGTTCATCGCGACAAGGACATTGTCGACCGGCTGATGCAGTTCGTCCATTCTTCCAACCGCACCAATTTCGGGATCGACATCGCCGGCCCCTATGAACTGCAATATACCGAATATCATGGGCGGGCTCAGGGCAAATATGACTGGCATCAGGATGTGTGGCTGGAATCCTCCCGCCCCTTCGACCGCAAGCTGTCGGTGGTGGTGCAACTGTCCGACCCGGATGAGTATGAGGGCGGCGCCTTCGAATTTTTCGGCCTTCAGCAGCCGGGTGTCAATTTCGCGCCACGCGGCAGCATGCTGATCTTCCCCTCCTTCCTCCAGCATCGCGTCCTGCCAGTGACCAGGGGCGTCCGCCGCAGCCTGGTGAGCTGGATCGAAGGGCCCCGGTGGCGCTAGAGCCAATCGACATTCAGCCCTGACGGCCTGCAAATGACGCTTTTCCGTGCCTCCGGTGCTCACCTATTTTGAGTAGGCTGCGCTCCGGGTCACGGAAAACCACCCTTTTACCTTCGGTGGCCTTCGGCTCGGCTCGTCATCATCTGAATGTCGATTGGCTCTAAGCTGCCGCTGACGGTCCGATCTTCCGATCTCTGATCTTCCGGCGATCGAACCACGATCGGCGCGGCCCGCATGGATGCGCGCCGACCGCAGCCGCAACTCATGCTTTCCATCGCCGCTTCGAAGGAAAATGGACCATATCGGAAGCAATCCCGCGAAGGACGATTTGCTTGCCCTGAACCCGGCTTTGCGGACGAGGGACCTTAAGGATGCCGCCAAAAGCCGCCAGATATGCGGATTCCCTGACCTTTCGACCGGCCTTGCGCAGGCGGCAACAGGCTTTTGCGCGCTGAACCGGGACCAATATCGGCAAAGCCAGCCGTTCTGACCAGACCGGTTTCTTCTTGACGCGGCGATAAGGACCGCCGGGCCTAACTTGCTCCCGTTGCGATCTGCTCGCAGGAAAACAGGGAGTCTTGCAATGCCACGTTATGGATCGGTCCGGTCGGGACGGCACTATCTGCTGTGCGCCACGGCGATACCTCTTCTTTTGCTCAGCGCCTGCGCCGACGGCGTGGGCTTCGACATAGGGGCGGGCGGCGGCCAGTCCCCCTCCGGTCCCAGCGGCCCGACAGGTCCGACAAGTCCCACTGGCCCGACCAACCCGTCGGGTCCATCCGGCCCGTCCGGTCCCTCCGGTCCCAGCGGCCCCACGGGTCCGGGCGGCCCCACCGGTCCCACCAGCCCAACCGGCCCAGCAGGCCCGACCGGCCCCTCCGGTCCTGTGGGCCCAGGCGGCCCCACTGGACCCACTGGCCCGACCGGCCCCGGCGGACCCACCGGCCCCGGCGGCCCGACTGGTCCTGCCGGACCCACCGGTCCGACCAGCCCCACCAGCGGCGGATCGATCATCGGGGCTTCCATCGGCAATCTGCCGGTGGTCGGGCCCACCGGTCCCGGATCGCTGATCGGCGTCAACGTCCTGCCGGGCGACACCCAGGCGACCGGCAGCGTGGCCTCCGTCGATCTGCTGACAGGCGACGGCACCGTCGCCCAGCTCGCCCTGCCGACCACGCCCCAGAGCGTGCAGCAGGGTCTGGCGCCGGTCGGCACGCTCGCAGGAGGCCTGCTCGGCGCACCGGCGGGGGAAGCGGTGACGCAGCTCACCGACGGTCTCTCCCCCACGGTGGCGGCCGTCACCTCGACGGTCGGCCAGCTCACCACGCCGCTGCTCGACACGGTCAACGGCGCGCTCTCGCCCGTCACCGGTCCGCTGGTGGGCGACAATGGCGTCCTCGCCCCCGTAACGGGGCTGGTCGAAAATGCGGTGGGCGGCCTGACCGGCGCTTTGGGCGGCGTCGGCGGCGATCCTTCCGCCGCACTGGGCGGACCGCTTGTCGGCGCGAATGTCGGCGGCAATGTCCTGACCGGCGCCTCCACGCCCGGCACGCTTGTCGGGGTCAACCTGCTGCCGTCGGACGGCGGCGCGGCTGCCGGACAATTGGCGACGGTCGATGTCCTGACGCAGGGCAATCTGGTCGACATCGCCGTGCCGACGACCGCGGCCGGGGTAGAGGCCGGATTGCAGCCGGTCGGCAACCTGGCCGGGGGTCTCCTTGGCCCGCAGGCGGAAGCGACCGTCACTCAGGTCACCAGCGCCGTCGCCCCCGTGGTCGCGGCCGCCACCAGCACGGTCGACAGCGTCGCCGCGCCCCTGCTCGACACCGTCAACAGCCTGGCCCCGACGCTGCCCGGAGGAGAAAGCGGTTCCCCGCTCGCGCCCGTGACCGGCCTGGCCGGCGGCCTGCTGGGAGCAGGGGAGGGGACCGGCGGCAATGCCTTGGCCCCCGTCACCGGCCTGCTGAACGGCGCGCTGGCCCCGGCGACCGGATCGGGTTCCGCCACGGCGCCCGTGACCGGCCTGCTCGGCGGGCTGCTCGGGGGCGGCAACTGACGCGGCGGCGCGGCCCGCCATGGTCCTCATGCATGGCGGGCCGCACGCCGACGATGCTCTCCCCCTATAGCCCCCGGGGGAAGGGCGGGGGCGAGGAGGCAGTGGGCGCACTGCCTCCTCAAACCGATTCCGAACGCAGGCCGGCACGCTTTGCGTTCACGCAAAAATCTTCGCCAAAGGGGAATATCATCTTGCCGAACCGCCTTTTCTTCATCCGCCGCCTGATCGATGGCGCTGCGGCCCTGCTGCTGCTCAATGCCCAGCCCGCCATGGCCGGTCCCTACGCGCCCTATGCCGCAACGTCGGGCGAAACCGCGGTGGGAACGATGCTGGACGCCGCGACGCACGCACCCGGCGGCGACCGCGCGGCCATGCTCGCATCGATCGACGCCCTGCCGACGGCCGCGGCGCGTGCCGATGCGCTGGGCCAGCTCTCGCCGCGCAGCTATTCCCTGCTGCCCCGCCTGTCGATCCAGTCGATGGACGCCGCCGACCGGGAAATCCGCTCCTGGCTGGCCGAACGGCGCAGCATCGCCATCGATGCGCCGGCCGATGTTCCGGCCAGCGGCGACCGCACCATCACCGTGATGCTGAGCGGAGGGATAAAGCAGGCGAGCTATAAGGCGCGCGTCGACCGCCCCGAAGCGGAATCCGACAGCCGGTCGCTGCGCTTCGCCGTCGATGTGAAGCCCGTGCCCGGCCTCATCGTCGGCGCGACCCTGGGCATCGACGGCATCGACGCCCGGCTCGACCCGGCGCGACGCCCCCGCATCAGCCAGTTCAACAGCCAGATCGGTTCCTATGCCAGCTATAGCGACGGCCGCTTCTATGTCGACGCGACGGCGGCCTATACGCTCTCCGAATATAAGCTGCGGCGCCAAATCGGCTGGGCGGGCTTTACCGGGCGGCTGGTGGCGCCCGTGGACGGCGACGGCTGGGCCGCATCCGGCGAGGCGGGCGCGATGCTGCGCGCAGGCCCGGTCCGGATACAGCCCTTCGCCGGCCTGCACCATCGCTATGCCGATGTCAGCGGCTTCGTCGAAAATGGCGGACCCGCCGCGCTGGAGGTCGCCGCCTTCCGCACCAGATCGCTTCGCGGCGCGCTGGGCGCGCGCATCTCCGCCAATGTGACGCAAGGCGGCTGGACCCTCCGCCCCTCGGTCGAGGCGCAATGGCAGCGCGAACTGCGCAGCCGCCCCGACAGCCGAATAGAGGCCCGCTTGGCCACCCGCGACTTGCCCATCTTCACGCTGCGCCCCACCCGGCTGGCGCGTGACGCGGGACTGGTGAATGCCGGGATCAGCGCGACCTGGAACAACCGCACCACCTTCCGCCTGGGCTATGCGGGCGAGTTCGGTTCCGACCGCCATGTCCACGCGGCGGCGCTGACGGTCGGACGGCGTTTCTAGGCAAAGGGGATTGCTCCGAAACGAACCGGATTCCGCGCCACAATCGTGCATATCCCGCTATTGCGTGGGCCTGCTCACGCAAAGGAAGTGATCCATGGCCCGCTTCATCCGCGACATATTGGCGACCCTTTCCCACGAACCCGCCGGCAGGGGCCCGCCCGATCAGCAGGCGCTCAGCCGCCTCGACCAGCGGCTCGCGCCTTTCGCGGACAAGGGGCCGGGATCGCGCGGCACGATTTCGATCCAGCCGGACGAATGTTCGGTCTGGGACGGCAATCCGCGCGACCAGCCGGGACTGACGGCGGACGGCTGCCGGTCGCTGATCGATTCCATCGCCAGCGAAGGCGGCAACCGCATCCCCGTCCTCGTGCGCCTCAACCCGCCGGGTTCGGACCGGCCCTATCAGCTTCTGGTCGGCAGCCGCCGCCGTTTCGCGGTGGACTGGCTCAACCATAATGGGCGGCCGGAAATGCGGCTGGCGGCCCTGGTCGTCGACCTGTCGGACGAGGAAGCCTTCCGCCTTGCCGACATCGAAAATCGCGAGCGGGCGGACATCAGCGAACTGGACCGGGCGCGCAGCTATCAGCATGCGGTCGAACGCTTCTACGGCGGGGTGCAATCGCGCATGGCCGAAGCGCTCACCCTTTCCAACAGCCAGCTAAGCCGCCTGCTCGCCTTGGCGCAATTGCCGGAGGATGTGGTGAACGCCTTCGCCACTCCCGATGAATTGCGCGTGCGCTATTCCGAAATCCTGACCCCGCTGCTGCGCCGTCCGGACCAGCGGGCGCGCATGATTGCCGAAGCTCGGTCCATCGGGGAACAGCAACAGGCGCTCGCGCGGGATGGCGGCCGCATGCTTTCCCCCGCGACGGTGCTGGCCCGGCTGCGCGATGCCGCCACGCCGCAGCCTTTGGAGGAAGCGCGCGACATGGCGATCATCGCGGGCGGCGCGCGCATCGGCCGCCCCCGGCCCGGTCGAAGCGGCGGCCTGACCATCGACCTCAGCATATCGGAGGATGCCGATCTGGACGAACTGCTGGCGCGGCTGCGCGAAACCATCGTCGCGGCCCGCGCCGCGCCGGTCATGCAATAGGACCGCGATCGCTTCCGGAGCCTCAACAGGCGACTTTGCGTATACGCAAAAAGCCCGCGACCATTGATGCCGGCGCGTCTATGAAGGCCCGGCGGCCTCCTTCCGGCCGTAAGTGGCAGCCAGATAGGCGGCGATCCGCTCGGCATCGGCAGGCTCGATCGGCGCGCCATAGACCTTGATCATCTTGCCGACGCTATCCTGCCAGAATTGCGCCCCCTTGCCGCGTGGCTGGGTGGTGACATAATCCAGCGAATGGCAGGCGGAACAGGTCGCCGCCGTCAGTTCCGCGCCGTCGCCGGGCGGCAGGACAATGGGTCGTTCGTCGGGCAGGCGATAGCCGGCGGCAGCCGCGCCGCTCGCGGCGAGAAGGGCGATGGGCAGCAGCGCTTTCACAGGGCGACGACCTCCACGGCTTCGACGACATTGCGCATATAGCCGGCGGGCTGCCAGAGCGGATCGAACGGCTGGACCTCTCCCGACCGGCCCGTCGCGCGGACGAGGATGCGATGGCGGCCGGGCGTCAGGCTCTGCGCCGACCGCCATGACCGGAAGCTGTAGCGGCCCAGATCCTCGCCCAGTTCGGCCTGCCGCCAGCTTGCGCCCCCGTCGGTGGAGATGTCGACCCGCGCGATTCCCGATCCGCCGTCGAACGCGATGCCGGACAGCGCCACCGGCTTGCCCGCCGCCACCTGCGCCCCGGACATATGGCTGGTGAGGAAGGACCGGATGTTGAGCCGGCCGATGGGCCGCGTCCTGTCCGGCTTGCCGCCGGGCGCGACGCAGGCGCAATCATTGTCGGGAATGCGATAGGCGGTCTTCATCCAATAGCCGTCATAGGCCGCGTCGACGACGTTGATCTCATGCAGATGCTTGATCCAATAGGTGCCGTAATGGCCCGGCACGACCAGACGCAATGGATAGCCGTTGAGAAAGGGCAGGTCCGCGCCATTCATCGCCCAGGCCACCATCACCTCGCCGTCGCGGGCATGGTCGACGTCCAGCGCCTTGATGAAGTCCGGGATGCCGTCGGCCTGCGGATTGTCGAGCCCGTTGAACGCAACCTGCCGCGCCCCCGCGCGCACCCCCGCGCGGTCCAGCAGCGCGCGAAGCGGAACGCCGCGCCAGCGAGCATTGCCCATCGCGCCATTGCCCAGTTGCCCGCCCCCGACACGCGGTTCGAAAAAGCCGCGCCCATTGCCGGAACATTGGTTGACCGCGACGATCTCCTGCACGGGAAAGTCGCGCTTCAGTTCCGCGAGCGAAAGGGACAGCGGCCGCTCGACATGACCGCCCAGCGCCAGCCGGAACCGCCGCGCATCGATGTCGAGCGGCAAATCCGAAAGATGATAGCGCACGAAGAAGGCATCATTGGGCGTGACCGGCCCGTCGAACAGCGCCAACGGCGTCTCCAGTTGCGGCGGCCGCGCGGTAAGGCCGATGAGCGCCCGCTTCTGCGGATAGCGGACCAAGGGCCGCTCGCCATTGCCGAAGGGCAGGGCGGCGTGGCCGTCACCGGCCCGCGCCCAGCCGGGCACCGGCAACATCGCCCCCGCCATGGCGGCGATAAGGCCGCGCCGATCCACCCCGTTCATGGTCCGTCCGTCCGCCATGGCTGTCCTGCCTGCACCTTCCTGCACTCTGATGATCGGAATGCGGCCGGTGATCCGGTGCGCGGTCTGGCTTCGTTTCTCTCGCCGCCCCGACGCTCCAGGGTCGGGCAACGCCGATCCGCTGTGGGTAGGATGCGGCGGCGGGCCAGTCAATCCGGGAGGTGCGGAGCTGCCTCGGCAGGATGGAAGCACGATCATCATTAGCGAAGCCCCGCCCCGCAAAACCATCTTGAACAGCCTCCGCGCTGTCCCTAATTTGGCGCGTGGCGGTCGCCGCCGGAAGGAAGAGAGGATTGGAAGAAAGGAGGCAAGCCCATGTCCCTCTCCCATTTTCAAGGCCCCTTCGAAGTGGCCCATCATCCCCAGTTGGAACCTGAAGTGAAGCGCGCGATCCTCGCATCCTGGGCTTCGGACGCCAATGCCGTGGAGGGCAATCCCGCCGTCAGGCGCCCGCCGCGGCACGATCGGCCGATCCCCATTGACGAGATACTGGACGCGCTCCGCAAGGTGGATCGCAACCCCATCTAGAGCAGCCGATCCGACTGCATCGCATCGGCCGCCCCAGGCCTATGTTCTACCGCGTTTTCCGGGCCAGCAGATGATTCTGCCTGCCCGGAAAACGCTTTCGTCTTTCGATGCCGCCTCTCCCGAGCCGTCGCCCGCAGGAAGAGAGCCCCCTTCAGGCGGTCACTTCGTCCAGCCGGTTGATGAGCCGCAGGAAGGCCACCTCGCCTTCGTCATGCGGCGTGCCGTCCGCATCGAAAATATCATGGAACCATTTTTCCTTCAGCCCCTCCAGATTGGGGTTTTCCCACTTGTCCCACGGCAGATGGGTCTGCGTCTTCCCCTTCACCAGGCCCCAGCAGAAGGTGCCGACCTGCTCCTCCTTCGCGATCGGCAGGATCGCCTGGAAGGTGCTGCCCGCCGGGCGCGCCATATATTCGGTGCAGAGCAGCGGACGCCCCATGGTCTTCAGCCATTTGACGCGCTGCGCGAAATCCTCCGCAATGCCGTAATTGTGGAAGGAGATGACGTCGGAATGCGATGTCTGCGCCTGCTGGATCGGACTGAGCAGGTCGGGCGCCGACCAGTCGCCCAGCCAGATGCCGCTGGTCAGCGGCTGCATCGGCTGCATTTCCCGCGCCCAGCCGAACGCCGCGACCAGCAGCGGCACGACCAGATCGGCCTTCGCCCTGAGCGCCGCCGGATCGCACAGCGCGACCTCCGGCCCATTGTCGGGCTCGTTCCAGATGTCCCAGGCCAGCACGCGCTCATCCTGTCCGAAGCGGCCGACCACGCCCCGCACATAATCCTCCAGCCGCGCATGCTCGGCCGGATTCCGGAGCACGGCGACGCCCGGCGACTGCACCCAGCCGCTGTTGTGAACCCCCTCGCGCGGCTGGGGCTGGGGCCCCAGCGCCGGTTCGGGATGCCAGCAGGAATCGAACAGCACCAGCATGACGCGGATGCCATGCCGATCCGCCACCGTAAGGAAGGCGTCGATGCGGTCCAGAAAGGCTGCCGCGTCGTCCAGCCACAACAGGTCGTGCAGATAGACCCTGACGCTGTTCATCCCCACCGAAGCCGCCAGCTCCAGCTCGCGGTCGATGGTGGGAAGGTCGAAGCTGCCCGCCTGCCACATTTCCAGTTGGTTGATGGCGTTGGAGGGCGTGAAATTGCACCCCACCAGCCACGGTTGCCGTTCGAACCAGCGATGCGCCGCTTCCGGCGTCCAACGATTGCCCATATACCCGCTCAACACCCGCTTCTACTGTCACCCTGAAGGCGGCCATTAACATCGGTCATCTATAGGACAAGAAGATTAATATGGTCTGAGTAAGAGGAAATTTCGATCTTTTCGAAGATTGTCCCAACCCGTCTTCGTTACATGATCGTTATAGTATGGAAACTCGCCCTTTGATTATGAAATCGAAATAATACAGGTTCGAAACGACCAACCGCATGGGACCGGATGCGGTCTCACGCCGCTTCCCGGACCATCTCCCCCGGCAGATGCGCCGCGAAATGATCGATCGCCGTGGCGAGCGAATGCAGCGGCGCCCCTCGACGGCTCGCCAGCGCCGTATTGGCGGGCCGCTCCGCCACCCAGCCGAGCGTCCGGTGGGGAACGCCCCGGATGCGCGAGGGGTCGCCGCCGCAGCGCATCGCGATCCGGCGGGCGAAATCGGCCCAGGACAGCGCCTCGCCATTGGTCAGGTGCCACGGCCCGGCCTCGCCGTCGATCAGCAGGTCCAGCGACGTCGCGACCAGATGCGGCACATAGGTGGGCGTCACGATCAGGTCCTCCGCCGCCAATATGGTCTCCCCCCGGCTCAGCGCCCGCACCACGGCGACCGCGAAATTATGATCGTCATCGGGCGAGAAGAAGGCGGCGGTGCGGATGATCAGGTGGCGATTGGGCAGGTGAGGGGGGACAAGCGCGGCGATCCCTTCCTCCATCTCCGCCTTGCTGAGGCCATAGCAATTGCGCGGCGCAGCCGGGTCGTCCTCCAGATAGGGCGCGCCCTTCTCCCCATCGAAGACGAGATCGCTGGAGAAGGAAAGCGACGCGATGCCGCGATCCCCGCATGCCTTCGCCAGCGCCACGGCCCCCCGCGCATTGGCGTTCAGGCAGGCGTCTCGTGCCGTTTCCGCCTCGTCCACCCGGACCCAGCCGGCGGCGTTGACGACCGCCCATGGCGCGATGCGGTCGAGCGCGGCGGCGATCGTCCCCGGCGCCGACAGGTCCAGTTCCCCCCGCGATGTGAGGACGAAGGGAATGTTCCGCAACGCGCAGGCCCGCGCCATCGCCCGCCCCAGCGTCCCCGTCGCGCCGCATATCAGCAGCGGCCGTGCCGGAGAGAGACGGGCCGGAGAGGGATGCAAACGCCCGGCCAGATGCGCCTTCATCGATGCGGGGCGCGCCACGCCGGGATGGGCGATCCGCACGGGGCGCTGCCACCAGCCGGCGCCCTCCGCCAGCATCGGGCGCTCGCCCCCGCGCGCCAGCGCCCGCGCCAGAGGCAGCAGCGCCGTGGCGCGCGGCGTTCCGCTGCTGACGTCCCACAGCCCCGGCTCATAATGACCCGGCTGCGTCAGCAGGCTGTTCCACCCCGAACTGCCCAGCAGCGACCAGAGGGTGACGGCCTCGACCTTTATCCCCTCGGCGCACAATCGGCCGGCGACGTCCCAGGCCTGCGCGATCCAGCGCAACTGCTCCTCCCGCGTGCAGCCATTATGGACCTCGGTGACGGCCAGCGGCCGTCCATAACGCGCCCATGCCTCGCGCAGCGCACCCTCCAGCCCCTGGGGCGGCGGCTCCAGCACGCGGATGGCTTCCACATCGGCATAAAGCTGCGTGTCGCTGCCGCCATGGCTGTGCGCGGGATAGCGGTGAAGCCGGTGGTCGAGGAAGCGGTCGCTCGTCAGATAATGGTTGATGCCGATGACGTCGGGCGGACAGGGATCGTCGGCAATGGCGCGCAGCCGGTCCGCGAAGCCGAAGCCCGAAAGGCGATCCCACAGCGGATGCTCGCGCGTCATCATGCCGCAGAGCAGGTCCCAGCTCGCCCAGCGGCGCAGATTGTCGAACCCCGCCTGTTCGCGAAGGGAGGCGGTGGCATAGGTGCGGCCCAGATCGTCGGTCTGGATCAGCCGCGCGCCGGGACTGACGCGGCGGATGGCCCGCATCGACAGGCGAATGGCGTCGGTCTGGTTCAACAGCGCCAGCCAGAAGGATGGTTCGGACCGGTGATGCGGATACCAATGGCCGTACAGGGCGGAAAAGCGGGCGGTGGTCAGCGGCTCGTTGACCGGCGTCCAGTCGGCGATCCACGGATAGCGCTCCGCCGCCGCCCCGGCATGACGCGCCAGCCCGGCGGCGAACCCCTCGTCCAGCAGGCCGGTATGGGCCGGGCCGCTGCCATGATGGACCAGCCCGGCGATGACGCGGATGTCAAGGTCGCGCAGCCGCTTCAGCCGTTCGTCGGTCCATTGCCAGTCGCGCTCGTCCGGATCGCGCGGGCTGACCCTCTCCCACAGGACGGGATAGCGGATCGCCCGGATGCCCAGCGTCGCCAGCCGGTCCAGGTCGTCCGCCCGATCCTGATGCCCGGTCGCGCGGATCTGGTCGCGGTAACTGTCGTGGACGCGGTTCACGGTGCATTCCAGACCACCCCATAGCTGCGGCTGCATGGTCATTCCGGTCTCCGTTGCAATGATGGGCGCGATTATTTGGCTCGTTGAACTTCGATCAAGTGAAAGCAGGGTAATTGCGACATGCCAGCAACCTGGATCAGTGGAGAAGAAGGAACGGATCGTTCTCCGCCGCGGTTTGACCAATGTTCATCCCGCAGAAAGGTTGCATATAATGGTCCAGCCCCAGTCTTCCCCTTGGCATGAATCTGGATCAATTCCGTCGAACGGCACGCATACCATCCTCTGCTTCAGTCATTTGCGGTGGAAATTCGTCTTTCAACGTCCCCAGCACCTGATGAGTCGCTTCGCCGCCCAGTCCCGCGTCCTCTTCTGGGAAGAACCCTGCCTTGTCGAAAAGCTGGCGGAGCCCGACCTGCATATCGACGTCTGCGCCGCCAGCGGCGTCACCGTCATCACGCCGCAACTGCCCGCCGACGGCGCGCGCGAACAGGATGGGGAGAATTTGAAGGGCCTGCTCGACCTGCTCCTGGCGGGCGAATCCGGCCCGTTCGTCCGCTGGTACTACACCCCGATGATGCTGCCCTTTTCGGAGCATGTCATGGCCGACTGCATCGTCTACGACTGCATGGACGAGCTGGCCAATTTCAGGGGCGCCCCGCCCGAACTGCTGCCGCTGGAACAGCGCCTGCTCTCCCAGGCCGACCTGGTGTTCACCGGCGGCTACAGCCTCTATGAAGCGAAGAAGGACAGGCATGGCCATGTCTATCCCTTTCCCTCCAGCGTCGACGCGGCGCATTTCGCCCAGGCCCGCTCTGCCCGAACGCAATCTGCGCAGGACGCCCGCCCGCGCCTCGGCTTCTACGGCGTCGTCGATGAAAGGATGGATGTCGGCCTGCTGGCGGCGCTGGCCGATGCGCGCCCCGGCTGGGATCTGGAAATTGTCGGCCCGGTCGTGAAGATCGGCGAGGCGGACCTGCCGCGACGGCCCAATCTCCATTTCCTGGGCGGCCGCTCCTATGACGATCTGCCCGGCTGCGTCGCGGGCTGGGACGTGGCCCTGATGCCCTTCGCCATCAACGACGCGACCCGCTTCATCAGCCCGACCAAGACGCCCGAATATCTGGCGGCGGGAAAGCCGGTCGTGTCGACGCCGATCGCCGACGTCATCCGCCATTATGGTGGGATCGGCGCGGTGCGCATCGCGGAGCGCGGCGAAGCCTTCATCCGCGCCTGCGACGCGGCGCTGGCCCTGTCCCGCTCGGGCGGCGACTGGCTGGCGGAGGCGGACAAGGTGCTGGCCGGCATGTCCTGGGACAAGAGTTTCCAGCAGATGAGCCGCCTCATCAGGGAAGCGATCTCGCGCGGCGCCCATGCCCATCCCATCGTGTCGCCCACCAGCTGGAAGGACGGCCCGCCGCGGCGTTATGACGTGATGGTCGTCGGCGCGGGCTTCGCGGGCGCCGTCATGGCCGAACGGCTGGCCGCGGACGGCGGCAGGAAGGTGCTGCTGGTCGACCGCCGGCCGCATGTCGGCGGCAATGCCTATGACGAGCTGGACGATGCCGGGGTCCTCATCCACCGCTACGGGCCGCACATCTTCCACACCAATTCGCAGGAGATATTCGACTATCTCTCCCGCTTCACCCAATGGCGGCCCTATGAACATCGCGTGCTGGCGGCGGTGGACGGCCTGCTGGTGCCGATGCCGATCAACCGGACCACGCTCAACATGCTCTACGGCCTGGACCTGGGGACGGAGGAGGAGGCCGCCGCCTTCCTCGCCGCGCAGGCGGAGCCGGTGTCGGTCGTCCGCACGTCGGAGGATGTGGTGATCTCGGCCGTGGGACGGGAACTCTACCAGAAGTTCTTCCAGGGCTATACGCGCAAGCAATGGGGTCTCGACCCTTCGGAACTGGACAAGGCGGTGACTTCGCGCGTGCCGACGCGCACCGATAAGGACGATCGCTATTTCACCGACAGGTTCCAGGCGATGCCGCTCGAAGGCTATACGCGCATGTTCGAACGGATGCTGGACCATCCCAATATCGACATATTGCTGGGCGTCGACTATTGCGAGGCGCGCGACGCCTATCCGCACGATCATCTGGTGTTCACCGGCCCGATCGACGAATATTTCGGCTATCGCCATGGCAAGCTGCCTTACCGCTCGCTCCGGTTCCAGCATGTCAGCCTGGACGTCGACCGGTTCCAGCCGGTGGCGGTGGTGAACTATCCGTCCCCCGACGTGCCGCACACGCGGATCACCGAATATAAGCATCTGACCGGGCAGCAGGTGCCGGGGACCAGCATCACCTATGAATTCCCCGCGGCGGACGGCGACCCCTATTACCCCATCCCCCGGCCGGAAAACCAGCAGCTCTTCAAACGCTATGAAGCGCTGGCGATGGTGCAGACCGACGTCACCTTCGTCGGGCGGCTCGCCACCTACCGCTATTACAACATGGACCAGGTGGTGGGACAGGCGCTGGCGACCTACCGCCGGATGACCAGGGCCCCCGCCATCCGCACCGTGCCCGCCCACCTCGCCGCCGCCGCGCAGCCCCGCCCTTCGGCGGGCTGACCCGCCACAGGCTGGACAGGACCGACCCTGAAGCGGCCGACCCGACTATATCGGATCGGCCGCTTCAGGTCTTTTTTCTACCGCCCCTTCCAAATCGGCCGATAACCCTATCGGCCTGCAAAACGCCCTAAAGCCCGCTGTCGTAACGCGCCATCTCCTCCCGATAGCGCGCGGTCATCCGCTCCTGATCCGCCGGGGGAATTTCCTCCTTCAGATGAAGGAAGCGGTCATTTTCCTCCTCATAGACATGATGGGCGACCGCGCCCCTGATATGCTCCAGCTTTTCGCTCCAATCCTCGCTCAGCGGATCGAGCGCTTCCAGCAGCGCGAGCTGGACCTTGGCGGCCTGCTGCTCCTCATAGGCCATCGCCATATGCGTCTTGTGACCGTGGGAAAGCTGCGGGTAGATGACCGCCTCCTCCGCGCTGGAATGGGCGGTCAGAAGCGCGGCGAGCTTCCTCTGGGCGCGCGTCCGGCTGGATGCGTCCATCGCCGCCTCCGCCTCGCTGAAGGCCATTTCGATCTGCTGGTGGTGCTGGAGGATCTGGTCGAGCCAGTCCCCCGCCATGGCCGCGGCCCGCGCCTTCTCCCTCGCGCGGGCGCGGTCCTCTTCCGATTCCGGCGGCGTGACGGCTGCGACGATCCTGTCGATGACGGACATGGGATGCTCCTCTGCTCATGGGCGTGACTCCCATGCAAGCGCCGCACCGCGCCCCCGGTTCCTGGACGGCGGGCCAAAGCGGAAGGTCGCTAACACAGGTTTAAGGGGCGTTCCCTTCAATAGCTCCCGTTCGTGACGACGATGCTGGCGCTCACCGTGGGGGAGGGCATGGGTATGAAGGCCGCATAACGCATCATCGGACTGCCGCTCATGTCATAGCTGACCCGCACCCGGAACGTGCCGGTCGCATCGGGCCCTGCCGTGACGACGGGCCCGCCCCCCGCCGCAAGCAGCGTGCCATAGCCGCCGATCACCGCCTGCGCCCGGCCCTGCGCCAGCGCCGTGCGTTCGGCCGTGGAAAGCCCCGCCACGGCGGCGCGGGCGCCCTCCACCGCGGCATGGCGCACGCCCATCAGCGCGGCGAAGTAGAAGGAATAGAGCACGACCGCGAAGACCAGCATCAGCAGCGCAGGCGCCAGCAGCGCGAATTCCAGCGCCGCCAGCCCCCGCTCGCATGTCCGCAGCCGCCGCGCCGCGCGCATCCCGATCAGCCCGGATTGACGCTGTTGAACATCGTCGTGAAGGCGGCGCCCAGCTGCGTGCGGAAATTGGCGCCGACCGCGACGATGGCGGCGACCACCACCGCGCCCAGCACGGCATATTCCACCGCCGTCAGGCCTTTCTCATCCCGCGCCAGCTTCGCGATCAGCGAACCCAGAAACTTGTTCATGCTTGTCCTCCAATCCCCTCCGCAAAGGACCGGCGGCGCATGGCGAGGGGGAACCGCGCGCCGCCATGAAAACTCACACCAGGACCGGCACCCCGCAGCGCGCGCCCGTCGCCCAGAGCGTCGCATGGCCAAGCTGGACGCCCAGCGCGGCGAGCAGATTGGTGACCAGCGGATCGATGGTGGTGCCGACCAGTCCGGCGACCGGATTGACCACCACGCTCGACAATTGGGACCGGGCGAGCGCCCGGGTCGCGTCGCAGACGATCGGCAGGCATGATCCCAGCAACGTCACCTGCAACCCGTCCTGTCCGCCAAGGCTGCCCACCAGCGATGTCAGCAGCGGCCCGACCTGCGCCCCGTTGCCGATGCTGGCGGGCGTGCCGGGCGATCCGGGACGGCCTATGCGGCCCTGCCCGCCGGGGCCGAAGACGACGGCGCCGCTCGCGCCCATGACCGGCTGCGCCACCGCGCGGCTGTCCACCGCGACGACGCCCAGCACATTGACGATCTGGACCGGACGCACGTCGGCGGCGGACAGGGGCGGCATCGGCCGCGTCATGGCGCCGGCGGGCAAGGCGCCGATATAGGCGTTGACGAGGCCGCTGCCGGCCTGCACCGTCACCCGCGTGTCGCGCGCCTGTTCCGCCGTGTCGGGGCAATCGATGGCGCTGACCTGCCCCTGCGCCGCCGCAATGTCGATCGTGACCGGCAGGTTGACGACGATCAGCGGAACGCCCAGCAGGCTGACATTCCTGATCCCGACATCCAGTTGCAGCCGCAAGGCGGACGTGGAAACGCCGGTCTCCCCCGCCGGACCGAAGGAGAAGCGGGGCCGGTCCATCGGCCCGGTCGCCATCGCCGCCAGCAGGACGCTGCTGCCCGGCGCCACGGTGCCGACCGCGTCCGACAGGTCCACCGCGCCATTGCCCGCCTGCACCGCGTAGGAAAAGAGCTGATAGGCATTGATCCCGGCGCGCAGGGCCGGTTTCTCGTCCGCCCCGCCGACCGGCATGTTCTTCCACACGCCCAGGCCGAACAGGCCGTTGAGCGGCACGGCATATCCATTGCCGACCTGCCCGGCGAGCAGGTTCAGGGTCGCGGCGGTCGCGCTGTCGTCGGCCGCGCTGGCGGCGGCGGCGAGCAGGTCGCGAAGCGCCACCGTGCGCGCGGTGAGCGCGCCATAGCTGCCGCTCTCCCCGACCCGCTGCGCCAGCGCGTCGAAGAACAGGCCGGCATCGACATGGCTCGCCATCAACGCCTCGACATCGGCGGTGGAGAGGCGCAGCTTGATCCCCAGCAGCGCGCCCAGCAGGTCGTTGACGCTGTTCACCAGCGCATTGGTGACGGTCAGCACGCCGGAACTGATGCCGATCCCCGCCTCGTCGATGCGCGCCGCCGTGGCGCTGGCCGACAGGTCGGGCAGGGGGTTGGCCGGACCCAGCACGCGCATCAGGAACTGGCGCGCGGGCTTCCCGGTGCGGATGCGCACGGCGTTGACCCGCCCATTGCCGGGACAAAGCGCCATGCTCGCGTCGAAGCGCTGCGCCGCGCCCAGCCCCGCATCGGCGCAATAGCGGCCCAGTTCGACCGATCGGAGAATGGCCGGATCATATCCGTTGCGGCTCAGGCTGTCGCGCGCCCGCGCCGCCGCCTGCGCCGGATTCTGCGCGGCGGCCAGCGCAGCCGCATCGGTCGCCGCCCGCAGATTGCGCAGGCTCACATAATAAAGCCCCCCGTCCAGCGCGAACCCCGCCGCCCCGATCAACACCGCCCCCAATGCCGCGATCATCGGCGCGACGGCGGCGGATCGGTCGCCAGCCAGCCGCCGAAGCCATGCCCGACGAAACGCGATGCACAGCGCCCGGATCATCGCGCCCCGTCCACCGCGCGCTCGACCCGCCGGCCGATGGACTCCAGATAGCGCCGCCGAATGACCGCAGCCTCCTCCGCCGAAAGCTCCGCATCCTCGCGCACCGGGGCCTTCAGCTGCGCCTCCATCACTCGCCGCGCTTCGCCCGCCGGCGCCGGCGCGGGCGCAGCCGCCATCAGCAACAGCACCACCATCTCAGCCTCCCTTGCCGATCCGCGCCGCTTCCGCCGCCAGTTTCTGCCGCAGCGCCCCGTCTCCCGCCCGGCGCAACCCGGCCTCCGCCTCGTCGCGCCGCCCGCCGATGATCAGCGCCAGCAGCAGGTTGTTGCGCACCACCGCCAGTTGCGGCCCCAGATCGCTCGCCCCGCGCAACGCCTCTATCGCCGCGCCGACCCGCCCGGCCCGCAACAGCGCATAGCCAAGCGCATTGCGCGGCAGCGGATCGGCCGGACTCGCCCGGCTCGCCCGCTCGTACCAGGCCGCCGCCTCGTCCCACCGCCCCCGCGCCGCCAGCAGATGCCCGCGCACCGCGCTGACCCCTCCGCCTGCCGTCTCCGGCGGCAGGACCACCGCTTCCGCCGCGTCGATCTGCCCGAGGTCGATCAGGCTGTTGACCCGCAGCAGCCGCGCCTCGGCATCGCCCGGATAGCGCCGCTCGAAATCGTCCAGATAGGCCAGCGCCGCCCGTGGCCGCCCGTCGGCCCGCGCCTGGTGGATGAGTTGCAGATACAGCCCGCGCGTGCCGGGCGCTTCCTCCGCTTCCCCCGGCGCGGCCGCCATCAGCATCGCCGCCAGCATCAACCGCCTCATTGCGACACCCCCCGCAAAGTATCGAAGATCGCCACCACCGGCGGCCCGCCCAGCACCACGAACAGGGCGGGCATGAAGAACAGGATCATCAGCACCACCATGCGCACGGTGATGCCGCCCATCGCCTCCCGCGCGCTGGCGACGCGGCGCTGGGTGAACTCCCGCACGAATTCGCGCAGGGCAGGGGCCAGCTCGACCCCCTGGAACAGCGCCTGGCGGAACAGCGCCGCCAGTTCCTTCGCCCCGTTCACCGCCACCCGCGCCGCCCAGCGGTCCAGCGCCTGCTCATAGCGCATGCCCCGGTCGAGATCGGCGACCAGCATCGCGATCAGCCGCGCATGGTGCGGCACCGCAATGGCCTCGTCCCGCGCAATGGAGCGGAAGCACTGGTCCAGCGAGATGCCGCTTTCCAGCATCATCAGCATCAGGTCCAGCAGGAAGGGAAATTCCGCCATGATCGCCCGCGCCCGCCGCGCCGCGAGCAGATGGATCGCCTGCTTCGCCCCGACATAGGTCAGGCCGGCGGCGATGACGATCAGCAGGGGCCGGGCAAGGAATCCGCCCCAGCCGATCCGCGAAACCAGCATCGCCGCCAGCCCCGCGCCGACCGTCGCCGCCATCCGCGCCCAGACGAACCGGTCCGCCGCCCGCGCATCCTGGAACCCCGCCAGCATCAGCCTGTCGGCAATCTCCGACCGGTCCCGCCCCCTGGCGGCGAAGGCCATGGGCAGGCGGAAGCCCGGCCGGTCGCCCGCCATGCCCAGCCGCGCCTCCAGCCGCCGGTCGGCCAGCAGCATCCGCACGCCCATCGCGGCGCAGGCGACGCCCAGCGCCGCGCAAAGGAGGAACAGCGCCCCCATCAGAAGGCCAGCCTCATCACCCGCCGCATCACCAGCATGCCCATGCCCTGCAAGACCAGCGCGATCGCCGCCAGCCGATGCCCGCGCGGATCGCGCAGGAAGAAACCGATATAATCGGGGTTCATCGCCACCAGCACGGCCATCGCCACCAGCGGCATGACGATCAGCACCCGGCCGCTGATCTTCGCTTCGGAAATGGCGGCCTTCAGCTCGCGCTTGATGCGGATGCGCTCGCGCAGGATGTTGGCCAGGTTCAGCAGCACCGCCGAAATCGACCCGCCATAGCGCATGTTCGTGCGGATCGCGGCGGCCAGCATCGATATTTCGGGAACGCGCAGCCGCTCCGCCAGCACCTGCATCGCATCGGCCACCGGCGCGCCCAGCTCCAGCCGCCTTGCGACCGGCGCGATATTGCTCCGCACCACGGCGGGCGCGTCGGCCAGCGCCCGGTCCAGCGCCTGCGCCAGCGAATTGCCGACCGCCTGCATCTGCCGCACCGCGTCGATATAATGGGGCAATGCCTCGATCAGCGCCTCCACGCGCCGCTGCGCCCGCCGCCGCACCCAGCCGATCAGCGCCATCGGCACGCCCGCCACCACCGCCAGCGCCGCCACCGGCCCCGCCGCCAGCAGGGCGAACAGCGCGATCAGCAGCAGCCCGCCGCCGACCATGCCCAGCGCCCGCGCCGTCACGTCGATCTGCGCCTGCGCCAGCAGCGGCGCCATCCGGTCCGGCGCCGCCAGCACCGCCGGGCGCGGCATCGCCGCGGTCGGGGCCAGTCCCAGCCGCCGGTCGATCGCCGCCCGCTCCCGCGCCTGCCGCGCCAGCAATGGCCAGCCGATGCCCATCAGGATCAGCAGCGACAATATCAGAAAGGCCGCCCCGCTCAGCACGGCCGCCCGCCCCGATAATCCCTCAGCCGCCCCGCGAAAAACGGCCGCAACGACAAAGTGCGAAATTCCCCCGTCCCCGACAGCGCGGGCTGCTCCTGAAAGGCGAACAGTTCATTCAGCGAATAGGCCTCGCCCTCCAGCCCCGTCACCTCGCTCACCGACATCACCCGCCGGCTGCCGTTGGACAGCCGCTGCAACTGCACCACCACATGCACGCTGTTGGCGATGAAGCGCCGGATCGCCCGCACGTCGCTCTGCACCCCGGCAAAGCCCAGCAGCATCTCCAGCCGGGCAAAGGCGTCCCTCGGGCTATTGCCGTGCAGCGTCGCCATCGACCCGTCATGCCCGGTCGACATGGCCTGCAACATCTCCACGGCCTCGACGCCGCGCACCTCGCCCAGGATGATCCGGTCCGGCCGCATCCGCAGCGCATTGCGCACCAGTTCGCGGCTGCTCACCTCGCGGCTGCCGTCGACCGTCGGCGGCCGCGTCTCCAGCCGCACCACATGGCTCTGCCGCAACTGCAGTTCGGCGGCGTCCTCGATGGTGATCAGCCGCTCCCGGTCGCCGATGAAGGTCGACAGCATGTTGAGCAAAGTCGTCTTGCCCGCCCCCGTCCCGCCGCAGATCAATATGTTCAGCCGCGACCGCACCGCCGCGCTCAGATAAGCCGCCATGTCCGCGCTCATCATCTGCGCCGAAACGCAGTCCTCGATGGTCATGCTCTGCAACCGGAACTTGCGGATAGAGAGCGTCGGCCCATCCAGAGCCACCGGCGGAATGACGATATTCACCCGCGACCCGTCCGCCAGCCGCGCATCGACATAGGGACTGGCCTCATCCACCCGCCGCCCGATCGGCCCGACGATGCGCTGGATGATGTTCATGAGGTGCGCGTCGTCGCGAAACCGCGTCTCGACCTTCTCCAGCAACCCGCCCCGCTCGGCATAGATATGCCCCGGCCCGTTGACGATGATGTCGTCCACCCCCGGATCGCGCAGCAGCGGCGCCAGCGGGCCCATGCCCGCCACCTCATCCTCGACATCCTCGATCAGCAGCAGCCGCTCCGCGCTGTTCAGCGCCATCTGCCCACGGCGGCTGCGGCTGGCGACGACCTGCTCTATCTCCTCGCGCAGCGCCCTCGGCCCCAGCGTCTCCGCCGTATCGCCCCGCGCCTCCAGCTGCTCGATCAACTGGGCGCAGGTCTGCGCCTTGGCGATCTGATAGATGTCGCTCATCCGCTGCGCCGCCGGCTGCGCGACAGGCGCCATCCGCACCTCCCGCGCCGGAATGAAGCCCTCTTCGCCGGTCAGCAGGCTCATGACGCACGCTGGACGACGCGCAGCATCGCCCCCCGCAACCGGTCGATCCCGCCGGGCTTCGGCGCGACCCCGCAAACCCGCCGGATCGCCGCCATATAGGCCCCGCCATCCGCCTCCATCGCCATCGGCCGCCCGGCGTTCAGCGCATTGCGCATCCGCGCCCGGTCGATGGGCAGCGCCAGCGCCGCGCCGACCCCCAGCGCATCCGCCATCCGCCGCCCATCCAGCAGCACGCCGGGCAGATGATCCCACACCAGCAGCCGCATCGCCTCTATCCGCTCGCGCTCCGTCCCGATCCTGTCCAGCAGGCGGCGGCACGCCTCGATCTCGCAAATGGTCTGGCCGCAGAGCAGTTCGACCCGATCCGCCTCCGCCACCACCTCGCGCAGCAGCCCGCCATGGCGCAGGCTCCCCGCATTCAACACCACATGCCCGCAACAGCCCAGCAGCCGCCGGATCAGCGCCGCCAGGTCGCCCGGGCCCAGTCCTGCCGGTTCGGCGCCGGTCCCGCCGTCGAAGGTCAGCAGCATCAACCCGCTCGGCCCATGCCGCGCCACCGTGCTGGCCAGCAGGCTGGCGTCCAGCCGGTCCATGTCGCTGATCGCGGACGCCAGCCCATAATCGACGCTCAGGTCCAGATAGGTCGCCGCCGCGCTCGTCGGCAGGGTGCAGTCGATCAGCAGCGTCGATCCCCGCGCCGCCGTGGCGACGGCCATGTCCGTCGCCACCATCGCGCAGGCATCGCGATCCGCCCCCAGCAGCAGCGTCAGCCGTCCCCGGCTGCCCCGGTCCGCCACCGCCTCGTTCAACAGCCGCGCCAATATGGGGGCGATCTCCCCGCGCTCCCCGTCGCGCGGAACGACGTCGTGCACGCCGGCGCGAATGGCGCGCAGCAGCGGCCCGGCCTCCATCTCATCCGTCGCCAGCAGCACGGGCCGCCCGCCCGCGCCCGCCACCACGGCGCCGATCGCGACCGACAGGGCGCGCTCGGGCGGAATGGCGGCGCGGTCGATGACGATCAGCGCCGGCCCGTCCAGCGCCTCGCTCTCGACCGATTGCGCCAGCTCGACCGTGGCGCGGCCGCCCGCCGCTTCCTCGATGCGCTGCGCCAGCATCCGGTCGACCGACAGCAGAAGGATCTTCGCCATGCTCACCGCCGCACCACGCCGAACGGCGCGCTGGACTGGTCCAGCCCGTCCGTGCCCAAAATCATGTCGCCTATCCCCGGATCGATGCCCGCCGTCGCTGCGCCGGGCAGGGGCGGCACCTCCTCCGGCTTCACCGGCCCCACCAGCCGGGGCGTGGCGACGATGATCAGCTCCTGCTTCTCCTTCTGGTTCTGCTGCCGCTTGAAGAAGGCGCCCAGCACCGGAATATCGCCCAGAAGGGGCGTCTTCTCCTTCGTCACCGTCTGGCTGGAATAGCTGAGGCCCGCGATGACGAAGCTCTGCCCGCTGCCCAGTTCGACCGTCGTCTCCGCCGACCGCCGCCGCAGCCCCGGCACGACATAGCCCTGCAACTGCACGCCGTTGTTATAATCGAGTTCGCTGACCTCCGGCGCGATCTTCAGCACGATATGCTCCTTCGACAACACGAAGGGCGTGACCGACAACCGCACCCCGAATTCCTTATACTGGATGGACAGCGTATTGCCGGACCCCGAAACCTGCGGCACCGGCACCGGAAACTCGCCCCCGGCCAGGAAACTCGCCTGCTCGCCGGACCGCACCAGCAGGGTCGGCTGCGCCAGCAACTGCGACAGGCCGTTGGAGGACAGCGCGCTCAACACCGCCCCGATCCCCCGATTGGGGGCGGAGAGGAACAGGTTGAACGCATTCTGGATCGGCGCGCTCGCCTCCAGCGACAGCCCATCGGGATTGAAGGACGCGCTCCCCAGACTGCTGGGCGAAACGATCGCCCCCTGAATATCGCCGGAAAGCTTTGAGAAATTGAACCCCAGCGCCTTCAGCGTCGTGGCGGAGACGGCGGCGAACTGCACATCCACCGCCACCACCTGCTCGCCCGCCCGGACCACCGGTGCGCTCGCCGCCGCATCGGCCCCCACGCGCACCGGCTCCCGCGCGATCAACCCGCCATCGCCGCCATAGACGCTGACGGTCGCCTCTCCCTCGCCGATCGCCGTCAGCCGCAGCGACCGGGCCGAAGGCGCGGCGACAGCCAGCACACCCTCCCGATCCACCTCGACCCGCCCGATGGCGCGGGGGTAGGACAGGACATGCTGCTCCTTCACCCGCAACGCCGTCTGCGCCATCGCCCCCAAGGGCAAGGCCAGCGCGATCAACCCGGCGACCGGCCATAGAGCAGCGCGCCGCCCATAAACACCGTCATCCCAGCGGAAGCTGGGATCTCGTGAGGCCAGACCGCGCCCTATCGCCGGAGATCCCGGCTTCCGCCGGGATGACGGAAAACAAGCCCAATCCGCGCCCCTGAACCGGCTCGAAAGGCTCAACCCAAAATGCCCGGAATTCCTCAACGCCCGCCACTCCCCGAATAGATGGTCTCGCGCCGGTCGCCCACGACCAGTTCGATGGCATGCGCCGCCGGGCGGACCACGGCACGCGGCGCAGGCACCGCCACCACCCTGGGCGCGACCGGCGCGACCCCCGGCTCCACCCCGGCCGAGGCCGCGACGGCCACCGCCACCTGCGCGCTATCCGCCGGATTGCGCAGCGACAGCGTCAGCGCGCCCGTGCTTTTCGCCAGCGAAAGCGTCGACACCTGCTCCGGCGTCAAGGCCAGCGTCACCGTCCGCGCAGGCGGGGGAGGGGCGGCCAGCGCCCCCTCCACGCCGCCATTGGCTCCGGACGCCTGCTGCGTCCCCACCACCACTTCGCCGACGGCCAGAACCTGCACCATCTGCAACAGCGCCTGCGCCCGGCTGCGCCCGGCTCCCCGCGCCCCGCTGATGGCGTCCGCCCCCGGATAGACGACCTGCACATCCACCCGGTCGCCCGGCCGGACCAGCCCGGCCACGGCGATCTCCGCCGTCGTGTCGATGCTGATGGCGCGCATCCCCATGGGCACGCGAATGGCGAGCTTGCTCTCCATCCCCACGGCGTCGCGGGCGATGAGCGCCCCGGCCGGAATCTCCCGCGTGGCGACCTTCCCCACCACTTCGGCGGAGGTCGCGGCATAGGGAAAGCGCGCCGGATCGCCCGCCGCATTGCGGATCATGGCGGCGCTGATCGTCTCCCCGGTCCTGATCGCCCGCGCCGCCTGCACCAGCAGCGCGACCGGCGCGGCCACCCTCGCGGGCGCGTCCCGGCCCTCAACCGTCGCGGCGGAAGCCTTACGCAATTCCCTGACGCCCAGCAGCAGAAAAGCCGAAGCGGCGGTCAGCCCGATGGCGATCGTCAGCCTGGCCCTCAAACCCAAACGCATCGCTTTCCCCCATGCGCATATTGCGTGAACGCAAAATGCTTCAACCGGGGGAATTCATAGGCTTTGGGCGATTGTCAGGGCATGAAAGAAGCAACCGGAACGGTGCAAAGTCATGGAGTGCGGACAGGGCGCGAAAAGCACGCCTTGCATATGGTGCCGCCGGGATTTTGCGTCCGCCTGCTACGCAAAAGCAGCCGCGATTGATCCGAACCGGTTCCGATTGCCTCACAATCCCCCGTGCTCCTGCCCTGGCTTACGCCCCCCTTCGGGCCGCAGGAGCACACAGCAAATCAAACAGGGGAGTTCGCCCCCTCAGGCATCGACCGAAATCACCCCGCGCCGTATCTGATCCAGCTCGATGCTCTCGAACAGGGCCTGGAAATTCCCGTTCCCGAAACCCTCATTCCCCTTGCGCTGGATGATTTCGAAGAAGATCGGCCCAAACATATTCTCGGTGAAGATCTGGAGCAAAATCCCCTCGCCATTCTCCACAGACCCGTCGATCAATATCCGGTTCCGGCGCAGCCTCTCCAAATCTTCCCCATGCCCCGGCACCCGCTTGTCGACCAGCTCATAATAAGTCTCGATCGTGTCCTGCAACCTGACGCCCCGCGCCCGCAACTTCTCCACCGTGTCGTAGATATTGTCGGTGGTCAGCGCCAGATGCTGAATCCCCTCGCCATGATATTGGCGGATGAACTCCTCGATCTGGCTCTTGTCGTCCTGGCTTTCATTGAGCGGGATGCGAATGGCCTTGTCCGGCGCGATCATCGCCTGGCTGAACAGCCCGGTCGCCTGCCCCTTGATGTCGAAATATTTCTGCTCCTCGAACCCGAACAGCGTGCGGTAGAACTGGCTCCACACCCGCATCTGCCCGCGCCGCACATTATGCGTCAAATGGTCGAGCAGATCGAGACCCACATTGTTCGCCGCCTCGGCCTCCCGCCACCCGGCAAACTCCGCCCAGCCCGCATACGGGTCTTCCCCATCCCTGATGAAATAGAGATAGGAGCCGCCAATCCCCTGGATCACGGTATCGTCCTCATCGGTCGGCTTGGCGCCATGCTCCAGCGCCCATCGCATCGCCGCCTCCGGATCGGCCACGCGAAAGGCCATGGCGCTCGCGGACGGCCCATGCTCGCCCCGGAAAGCCGCCACCCGCCCGGCATCGTCGCGGTTCAGCATCAGGTTGATGCGCCCCTGCCTGTAGCGGGTGATGTTCTTGGTCGGGTGCCGATGGCTGGCGACGAAGCCCAGTTGTTCGAACTGCCGCCCCATGGCTTCGGGATCGGGCGAGGTGAATTCCACGAATTCGAAGCCGTTCAGGCCCAGCGGATTGATGATGTCAGCCATGAAGGCAATCCTCTCGATTATGGAAAAGGCGCGATGCCCGCAGCGAAAACAGAACCGGTCTCCCGCGTCAGCATGCCATCTTCGCCCGCGCATGGTCCTGCGTGCCGCGATGATAGACCCGGTCCTCCGCCAGCACCGCATCGGGCGCCAGATCGCTCGCCCCTTCCAGCGCGCGATAGATCGGCCCGAAGTCGACGTCCGAAGTCCTGCGCAAAAGATCCTCGAAACTGTCGATGACGAAATAGCTCTGCTGATAGTCGTCGATCCGGTATTCGGTCCGCATCAACCGCTCCAGATCGAATCCGATCCGGTTGGGCGAAGCATCGTCCAGCGCGAACACCGACTCGCCAAAGGATGAAACGATCCCCGCGCCATAAAGCCGCAGGTCGTCGCCCCGCCGCATCAGCCCGAACTCCACCGTGTACCAGTAAAGCCGCGCCAGATGATCGATCGCCCCCATATGGTCGGCCCGCAACCCGCCTTCGCCATAGGCCTGCATATAATCGGCAAAGGCCGGATGGGTCAGCAAGGGCACATGGCCGAACACGTCATGGAAAATGTCCGGCTCCTGCAGATAATCGATCTGCTCCGGCTTGCGGATGAACCGCCCCGCCACGAAGCGCCGATTGGCGAGATGCTCGAAGAACACCCGGTCCGGCACCAGCCCCGGCACCGCCACCACCTGCCAGCCGGTCCGCTTCATCAACCGCTCGGACAATTCGGCAAAGTCGGGAATCCCCGGCTTCGTCATCCGCAAAATATCCAGCCCATCCAGAAATTCCGGCACCACCCGCCCGGGCAGCATCGCCGCCTGCCGTTCGAACAGCCGATCCCACATCGCATGCTCGTCGGGCGTATAGGCCGCCCAGTCCTGCGGAACCGTCCAGTCCGCAGCCGCGCCTTCGGGAAGTGTCAGTTCCGCATGTGCCATAGGAAAGCCTTATCGCACGCCAGACGGGAAAAAGGGTTTCAATTCCGCGCCAATTCCCCGTTTTCCTGAAACAGGATCATCACATCACCCAAAAATCTGAAACAGCTTCATCCCAATATTCCCGGCAGGTCCAACCCCTTCTCCCGCGCGCAAGTCCGGGCAATCTCATAGCCCGCATCCGCATGCCGCATCACGCCGGTCGCCGGATCGTTCCACAACACCCGTTCCAATCGCCTGGCCGCCGCCTCGGTTCCATCCGCGACGACCACCATGCCCGCATGCTGCGAATATCCCATGCCGACCCCGCCGCCATGATGCAGCGAAACCCAGGTCGCCCCCGAAGCCACATTCAACATCGCATTCAACAAAGGCCAGTCGCTCACCGCATCCGACCCGTCCATCATCGCCTCCGTCTCCCGATTGGGCGAAGCGACCGACCCCGAATCCAGATGATCCCGCCCAATCACCACCGGCGCCTTCAATTCTCCCTTCGCCACCATCTCGTTAAAGGCCAACCCCAACCGATGCCGGTCCCCCAGTCCCACCCAGCAGATCCGCGCCGGCAGTCCCTGAAAGCGAATCCGCTCCCGCGCCATGTCCAGCCACCGATGCAGATGCGCGTCATCGGGCAGCAACTCCTTCACCCTGGCGTCGGTCCGGACAATATCCTCCGGATCGCCCGACAGCGCGGCCCAGCGAAACGGCCCAACCCCCCGGCAGAACAGGGGCCGGATATAGGCCGGCACGAACCCCGGAAAATCGAAGGCGTTTTCGACCCCCTCATCCTTCGCCATCTGCCGGATATTATTGCCATAATCGGTCGTCGGCACCCCCGCCGCCTGAAAGTCGAGCATCGCCCGCACATGCACCGCCATGCTCGCCTTCGCCGCCCCGGCCACCGCCTCAGGCTCGCGCTCCCGCCGCTCGATCCACTCCGCCACGGTCCACCCGATGGGCAGATAGCCGTTCACCGGATCATGCGCGCTGGTCTGGTCGGTCAGCAGATCGGGCCGCACCCCCCGCCGGAACAGTTCCGGCAAGACCTCCGCCGCATTGCCCAGCAACCCCACCGAAACCGGCTTCTTCTCCCGGCAACTCTCCCCGATGATCGCCAAGGCCTCCTCAATCGAGGAAGCCGCCACATCCAGATAGCCCGTCCGCAACCGCATCTCGATCCGGCTCGGCTGACACTCCACTGCAAGGCAGGAAGCCCCCGCCATCACCGCCGCCAGAGGCTGCGCGCCCCCCATGCCGCCCAGCCCGGCGGTCAGCAGCCACTTGCCCGAAAGATCGCCCTGATAATGCTGCCGCCCCATCTCGACGAAAGTCTCATAGGTGCCCTGCACGATCCCCTGCGTGCCGATATAGATCCACGACCCCGCCGTCATCTGCCCGTACATGGCGAGGCCACGCCGATCGAGTTCGTTGAAATGCGCCCAATTCGCCCAATGCGGCACCAGATTGGAATTGGCGATCAGCACCCGCGGCGCATCCGCATGCGTCCGGAACACCCCCACCGGCTTCCCCGACTGCACCAGCAGCGTCTGGTCCTCCTCCAGCCGCGTCAGCGTCTCTACGATCCGGTCATAACTCTCCCAATCCCGCGCCGCCCGCCCGATCCCGCCATAGACGACCAGCTCCTCCGGCCGCTCCGCCACATCGGGATGCAGATTATTCATCAGCATCCGCAAAGGCGCCTCGGTCAACCAACTCTTCGCCCGCAGAACGGTGCCAATATCCGCCCGAACAACACGCCCATTATCGATCCGAGTCATCGAACATCCTTCCATATTCCCTCTCCCACCGGGAGAGGGAGGGAGCCGCGCAAAGCGCGGCGGAAGGGTGAGGGTGAGACGTCACCTTCACCCACCCCCTTCCGCAAACCGCAAACACCCCCCCAAAACCTCCCAAAGCACCGCGATCGTCCCCGCCGCCCGCCCAGCATCGAAAACCGGCGGCCACCCCGCGCCTTCATCCAGATAGCCCCGCATCGCCAATTCCATCTGGATCGCATGCACGCCCCGCCCCGGCGCGCCATAATGCCGCGTCGTCCACCCGCCCTTGAAGCGCCCGTCCACCACATGACTGCTCCCCGCGCACACGCCCCGCACCGCCTCAGCCAGTTCCGCCGAACAACTAACCCCATCGAAAGTCCCGATATTGAAAAGCGGCAACTCCCCCTCGAACAACCGCGCCACCCGGCTCCGGATCGAATGCGCGTCATAGACCACCACCCGCCCATGCCGCCCCCGCAGCCGCGCAATCTCCCCCGCCAAAGCCGCATGATAGGGCCGGAACCACCGCTCGACCCGCCGCATAATCTCCGCCGCATCCGGCCCATCCCCCGGATAAAGCGCCTCCCCGTCGAAAGTCTCCGTCGGACAAAGCCCGGTCGTCGCCATCCCCGGATAAAGCGAAGCCCCCGAAGGATCGCGATTCACATCGATCACGCTGCGCGACACCCCGGTCCGCACCACGGTCGCGCCCAAATCCCCGGCAAAGCCGTAAAGCCGGTCCACCCACCAGTCCGCATCCCGCCGCGCCACTTCCGGCGAACGAAACGCGCCCTCCACATCGACCAGATCGGTCCCCGCATGCGGCAGGGCCACCACCAGCGGAGCCTCGCCCCGCTCGACCGTCAGCCAGTCCGTCACAGCACGCCCGGCAGGTCCAGCCCCGCCGCCTCCACGACCGCCCCGCCGCGCACGAGAAGATTGGCGACCTCCATATCGACATGGAAATGCCGGTCCTCCTCCAGATGCGGCACTTGCCCGCGCAGCCTCGCCCGCACCCGCTCCAGCGCCTGCGAAGACCGCAAGGGCGCATGAAAATCGCACCCCTGCGCCCCCGCCAGAAGCTCGATCCCGATCACGGCTTCCGCATTCGCCACCATCTCCGCCAGCCGCCGCGCCCCATGCGCCGCCATCGACACATGATCCTCCTGATTGGCCGAAGTCGGAATGCTGTCCACGCTCGCCGGAAAGGCCCGCTGCTTGTTTTCGGACACCAGGGCCGCCGCCGTCACCTGTGGAATCATGAAGCCCGAATTCAACCCCGGCCGGGGCGTCAAAAAGGCGGGCAGTCCCGACAGGGCCGGGTCGACCAGCATCGCGATCCGCCGCTCGGCGATCGATCCGATCTCGCACAGCGCCATGGCGATCATGTCCGCCGCGAAAGCCACCGGCTCCGCATGGAAATTCCCGCCCGAAAGCGCCTCGTCCGTCTCGGCGAAGATCAGGGGATTGTCCGAAACCCCATTGGCCTCCGTCTCCAGCATCGCCCCGGCGGAGCGCATCACGTCCAGCGCCGCGCCCATCACCTGCGGCTGGCAACGCAGACAATAGGGGTCCTGCACCCGCGGATCGTCCGCCCGATGCGAAGCGCGAATGGCCGACCCCGCCATCAGCGCCGCCAGAGCCTCGCCCACAGCCATCTGCCCCGCATGCCGCCGCAGCCGGTGAATGCGCGGATCGAACGGCGCGTCGGTCCCCTTGGCCGCCTCGGTCGAGAGCGCCCCCGTCACCAGCGCCGTCCGGAACAGGAGGTCCGCCCCGAACAGCCCGGCCAAGGCATTCGCCGTCGAAAACTGCGTCCCGTTGAGCAGCGCCAGCCCTTCTTTCGGCCCCAATTCCACCGGCCCCAACCCGGCCCGCGCCAATGCCTCAAGGGCAGGCACCCGCTCGCCCGAAACCCAGATCTCCCCGACCCCGATCATCGCAGCGGTCATATGCGCCAAGGGAGCCAGATCCCCGCTCGCCCCCACCGATCCCTGCGCAGGCACCACAGGAATCAGGCCTCGCGCCACCATCGCCTCCAGCAAAGCCACCGTCCCCGGCCGAACGCCCGAAGCGCCCTGCGCCAGACTCGCCAGCTTCAACGCCATCATCAACCGCACCACCGGCACGGGGGAGGGCGCGCCGGTCCCCGCCGCATGGCTCAGCACGATATTGCGCTGAAGCACCGCCAGATCATCGTCGCCAATCCTGACGCTCGCCAGCTTTCCGAAGCCGGTATTGATCCCGTAAACCGGCTCATGCCGCGCCAATATCCGCTCGACCGCCGCCGCCGCCGCCGCGATGCGGGGCGCGCAGGCCGGGTCCAGCACCACCGCCGCGCCCTCGTAAATCGCCCGCCATTGCCCCAGCGAAACCGCGCCCGGAACCAGCTTCATAGTCCTCTCCACACACGCGCATGGAGCGGGTTATACCCCATGCGATACACCAGTTCGGCAGGCCGCTCGATGTCCCAGACGGCAAGGTCGCACCATTTGCCGACCTCCAAAGTCCCCACCCGGTCCAGCATCCCCAGCGCCCGCGCCGCCTCCCGCGTCACCCCGGCCAGGCATTCCTCGACGGTCAGCCGGAACAGGGTCGCCCCCATGTTCATCGCCAGCAGCAGCGACGTCAGCGGCGCGGTCCCCGGATTGCAGTCGGTCGCGACCGCCATGGGCACGCCCGCCCGCCGCAAGGCCTCGACCGGCGGCGCCTGCGTGTCGCGCATGAAGTAAAAGGCCCCCGGCAACAGCACCGCGACGGTCCCCGCCCGCGCCATGGCCGCCACCCCCGCCGCATCCAGATGCTCCAGATGATCGGCGGAAAGCGCCCCATGCCGCGCCGCCAGTTCCGCCCCCCGGCTGTTCGACAATTGCTCCGCATGCAATTTCACCGGCAGCCCCAGCCGCCCGGCCGCCTCGAACAGCCTTCCGATCTGCGCCGGGGAAAAGCCGATCCCCTCGCAAAACCCATCCACCGCGTCGGCCAGCGGCGCGATCTCCGGCAACATGCCGCAGACCAGATCGATATAGCCGTCCGCGTCGCCTGAAAATTCCGGCGGCAGGGCATGCGCGCCCAGAAAACTGGTCCTGATGGAAACGGCCCGCTCGCTCCCCAACCGCCGCGCCGCCCGCAGCATCTTGACCTCATTCTCAAGGTCCAGCCCATAGCCCGACTTCACCTCGACGGTCGTGACGCCCTCGGCGATCAACGCATCCAACCGGGGCAGGGCGCTTTCGACCAGCGCATCCTCGCTCGCCTCCCGCGTGGCCCGCATGGTGGACAAAATCCCACCCCCGGCCCGCGCTATCTCCTCATAGCTGGCCCCGGCCAGCCGCATCTCGAACTCCGCCGCCCGATCCCCGCCATGCACCAGATGCGTATGGCAATCGATCAGCCCCGGTGTGATCCACCGCCCTTGGCAATCGATCGTCTCGACCGCATCCGGCGCGCCGTCCGTACTTCCGACATAGCTGATCAAGCCATCCCGCACCCCCACCGCGCCGTCTTCGACGACACCCACCCCATCCCGCAAAGTCGCAAGACGCGCATGGGTCCAGATTCTGTCGCAGGCAGGCCGCATCGTCATTTCCACTGGCGCCGACTCAATAATGTATATACATAAATGGAGCAGATCACCATTGTCCAGAGCGCGCAAGGCTTCAGGTTGGAAACGGGTGGATTGCGGACATTCCCCCTCCCGCAGGCGGGAGGGGGTTAGGGGGTGGGCTGGCGCGGCATCTGCGCTGTTTTGCAACGGCTAAGTCAGAAGCTCGCTACGCTCGCGCCCACCCCTAACCCCTCCCG
>NZ_LTAB01000035.1:0-42598 GCF_001580035.1 Sphingobium sp. 22B
TCTTTGCCCATTGGGCGTCGGTCAGTACGAAACGGTCCATCCAGAGCGTGAATCACATCTCCCAACAAATGGGAATCCTAAATCCCCACAACCCCTAGTCTTGCGGTACTTCGGCCTGGGGGTCGAGGTCTAGGACAAGGCCGGGCCGCCCGGCCGGGACGGGCGCGACGCGCCGGGGATTGGGGATATTGGGCCCGGACGTGATGCGCAGGACGGCCTTGTTGCCTGCCCCGCCCTGATGGCTGGGGCAGCGTGCGAACTCCAGCGTCTTGTCCATGCACAGCCAGACCTCGTCCAGCCGGTTGTCCCGCGTCGCGGTGACGCGCATCATGTCGGCGCGCATCCCCTTGTTGGCGGCGGCGAAGGCCTGGGCGAACTGTCCGGCGGTCAGGGTCTTGCGGCGGGCAAGCGCGGTCATGTCCGGATAGCGGATCGACTGGTAGAGCGCGCGGGAGAGGTTGAAATACAGCTCCGGCCGGGTCGTCATGCAGGTGCCGTGCTTGGCCCATTCATGCTGGAGCAGTTGGGCCGAGGGCGTGGAGCAGAGATTCTGCCGGATCACCGGGCGGGGCAGCAGGTCGGTGGCGCGGCAATATTGCGGCCAGTCCCTGCCGACGCCGTCCGGCCAGAGACCGTGCAGGGTGAAGCCGAAGCGGCCGTTGCGCCCGCTGCATCGGAAGGCGTCGTCGCTGCCCTTCGCGCCGCTGCAATATTGCGGCGACCAGCTGAGCGCCAGCGTATAGCCGCCGATGGGCAGCAGGCGGCGGGGCTGACCGGCGTCCGGCAGGTCGGGGCGCGGCCGGGGCGTCTGGGCGGGCGGGCTGCACTGCGCCGCCTGCGCCAGCGCGCCGGTCGGGGCTGCGAGCGGGAGCAATGCCAGCGCCGCCAGTGCCAGGGCCGGCGCCAGCCTCGGCGCACGCGCGGCCTCAGGCAAAGGCGAAATCGAGGCCGATGTCGGCGGCGGGGGCCGACTGGGTGAGGCGGCCGACGCTGATATAGGTGACGCCGGTTTCCGCCCTGGCGCGGATGGTGTCGAGCGTAACGCCGCCCGATGCCTCGGTGGGGACGCGGCCGCCGACCAGCGTGACCGCCCCGCGCAGGGTGGGCGCGTCCATATTGTCGAGCAGGAGGTGCGTGGCCCCGGCGGCGAGCGCGGGTTCGATCTGGTCGACGCGGTCCACCTCCACGATGATGCTGGCGATTCCGGCGGCGGCGGCGCGGCGGACGGCCTCCTCCACCGATCCGGCGACGGCGACGTGATTGTCCTTGATCATCGCCGCGTCCCACAGGCCCATGCGGTGATTGGTCGCGCCGCCCATGCGGGTCGCATATTTTTCCAGCACGCGAAGGCCCGGAATGGTCTTGCGCGTGTCGAGCAGCGTCGCGCCGGTACCGAGGATCGCGTCGACATAGGCGCGGGTCATGGTCGCGATGCCGGTCAGGTGCTGGACGGTGTTGAGGGCGGACCGCTCGGCCGTCAGCATGGCGCGGGCCTTGCCGCGGATGCGCATGATGTCGGTGCCGGCCGCCACGTGATCGCCGTCCTCCTTCAGCAGTTCGATCTCCACAGCCGGATCGAGCGCGCGGAAGAAGGCGGCGGCGATCGGCAGGCCCGCCAGCGTCACGGCGTCGCGGCTGTCCATCACCCCGTCGAAGACCGCGTCGGCGGGAATCACCGCCTCGCTGGTGACGTCGCGGCCATCGGGGCCAAGGTCTTCCGCCAGGGTCGAGGCGATGAAGGCGTCGAGATCGAAGCCGGGGAGAGCGAAGGTCATGCTGCCGCCAGCCTTTTTGCGATCATTTCCATCATGGCTGCCTGCTCGCTGCCGGCCGGGAACGTCCAGAAGTCGTGCTTGCGACGCGGCCATGGCCAGTCGCGGCGCAGAATGCCGCGCAACCGCTTGTCCGATATATGGTGGCGGCGCGCGACTTCCACGGCCGTGACCATCCGTTCCATCAGCGCGTGCCCAGATCGCCCTGCCCGACCGTGCCGCTGGCCATTTCGAGCATGCGGTCGAGGCTCTTCTTGGCGGCGAGGCGCAGCCCCTCCTCCATCTCGATGCGCGGCTGGAGGTCGCGCAGCGCCAGATAGAGCTTCTCCATCGTGTTGAGCGCCATATAGGGGCAGATATTGCAGTTGCAGTTGCCGTCCGCGCCGGGCGCGCCGATGAAATTCTTTTCCGGCACCGCCTTCTGCATCTGGTGGATGATATGCGGTTCGGTGGCGACGATCAGCGTGTCGCCGGGCATGGTCTTGGAAAATTCCAATATGCCGCTGGTCGAGCCGATATAATCGGCATGGTCGACGATATGGGGCGGGCATTCCGGGTGCGCGGCGACAGGAGCGCCGGGATGCTGGGCCTTGAGCTTCAGCAGTTCCGTCTCGCTGAACGCCTCATGCACGATGCAGACGCCCGGCCAGAGCAGCATGTCGCGGCCCAGCTTGCGCTTCAGATAGCCGCCCAGATGCTTGTCGGGGCCGAAGATGATCTTCTGATCCTTCGGAATCTGCGCCAGGATCTTTTCCGCCGAGGAGGAGGTGACGATGATGTCGGAAAGCGCCTTCACCTCCGCCGAGCAGTTGATGTAGCTGAGCGCGATATGGTCGGGATGCGCCTCCCGGAAGGCCTTGAACTGGGCGGGCGGGCAACTGTCCTCCAGACTGCATCCCGCATCCATGTCCGGCAGCACCACGATCTTTTCCGGCGAGAGGATCTTCGCCGTTTCCGCCATGAAGCGCACGCCGCAGAAGGCGATGACATCGGCGTCCGTCTCCGCCGCCTTGCGCGAGAGTTCCAGCGAATCGCCCACGAAATCGGACAGGTCCTGAATCTCCGGCTTCTGGTAATAATGGCCGAGGATGACGGCGTTGCGTTCCTTGCGCAGCCGGTCGATCTCCGCGCGCAGGTCGATCCCCTGCGGGATTCCGGTGATGGCGTTCATGTCCCTACCCTGCTCCTTGAAGGGCCTTCATCCAGCGCCCCCTAACGGGCGTTGCGGCTGTTGGCCAGTACATCGTTGATGGGCGTCGTCACGTCCCATCGATCCCGGTCGCGGTCGGCGCGTTCCGGCGGGAAGGTGACGATCACCCGCGCGTCGCCATAGCCCAGCGCCCCCAGCGGCGCGCCGAGCAGCCTGCCGAGCGCGGCGCGGCCATAATCGCGCGCCTGCGCCATGCGTTCAGGCGAGCGCGCTTCCCTGTCCGCGCGTCCCTGCGCGTGGAGCGAGGTGCGGCGGCTGAGTTCCTCCCCCGCCTGCCGGGTCACGAACAGGCCGTTGGTCTGCACCAGCGTCCGGCGGCTTTCGTCGATATTGGGCCGCCCCGGCTTCACGTCCGGCGCGTTGACGATGAGCGTCCGGGTTTTTTCATTCCATTCCAGATCGCCGGCGCCGATGCCGCCGACGTCGATGAAATAGGCGACCGAAAAGGGCATCTTCACCAGCTGGTCCGACTTCAGCAGCCCGAAGCCGCGCACATCCTGCGCCGTGCTCTGTACCGTGCCGGACAGTTCCGACACCTTGAGGCTGGAGGCGCCCGCGAAACGTTCCGCGATGACCCTGGTGACGGCCGAGCCGTCCTCCTCCACCGTCACCGCATAGTCGCGTTCATAGCGGTGCCAGCCGACCAGCATGGCCGCCCCTGCGGCGAGCAGGGCCAGGACGGCCAGAACGGGGCCGGCGAAGCGCTTCAGCGCAACTGCCATCGTCCGTCCCCCGTCGCGGCGGCGATGCCGCGCCCGTCGAGGTCGATGAGATGCGCCAGCACCGAACGCCCCGCGGCGCTGTGCAGCCGGGGATCGACGCCCCTGTACATTTCCGTGACCATGGCGGGGATTTCCGATGCGCCGTTGCGTTCCAGAAAGCGCAGTATCTGGCCTTCGCGCTGCTTTCGGTGGCCCATCATGCCGCGCACCAGCCGCTGCGGATTGTCGACCGCGTCGCCATGGGCCGGATAATAGACCGCGTCGGTCCGGTCGAGCAGCCGCTGCATCGAGGCCATATAGGCGGTCATGTCTCCGTCCGGCGGGGAAACCACGCTGGTGGACCAGCCCATCACATGATCGCCGGTGAACAGGGCATTTTCCTCCGCCAGCGCGAAGCAGAGATGGTTGGAGGTGTGGCCCGGCGTCGCGACGGCCGTCAGCGTCCAGCCCCGGCCGCCAAGCTGTTCGCCATCCGCCAGCACCCGGTCCGGACGATAGGCGGCGTCGAAGGCGGCATCGGCGCGGGGTCCGTCGTCGTCCAGCGTCAGCGGCGCGCAGCCGACGACCGGAGCGCCGGTCCGGGCGCTGAGCGGCGCGGCGGCCGGGCTGTGGTCGCGATGGGTGTGGGTGCAGAGGATCGCGCTGACCGGACGCCCCCCGATCGCGTCGAGCAGCGCGGCCAGATGGGCCGCGTCGTCGGGGCCGGGATCGATGACCGCCACATCCTCCACGCCCACCAGATAGGTCTGCGTGCCCGTATAGGTGAAGGGCGAGGGATTGGGCGCGAGCACGCGACCCACCAGCGTAGAAAGCCGCATCAGCGCGCCGGTGGGCAGGTCGGCCGGATCGAAGGGTGTTGCCATGTCCGATCCCATGTGCCCATTTCCGGGCGGTTTTCAAGGGCGATCCCCTGCCCTATCATGGCGCCATGGCGGCTTCGGACGATCTTTGCGAACAATGGCGGCGGCATCTGGCGCTGGACCGGCGGCGGTCGGTGCATACGGTGCGCGCCTATGTGGCGACCGCCGAACGGTTGCTGGCCTTCCTGGAGGAGCATCGCGGCGAAGCGGTGACGGCGGCGATGCTGGCGGGCATCGAACAGGCCGATCTGCGCGCTTTCCTGACGGTGCGGCGGATGGACGGCATCGGCAACGTCTCGGCGGCGCGGGAATTGTCGGCGGTGCGCGGTTTCCTGCGGTTCGTGGGCGGCGAGGATGCCCGCGTCCCGATGCTGAAGGGGCCGCGGGTGAAGCGCGGCCTGCCCCGCCCCGTGTCGCCCGACGAGGCCGTGGCGCTGGCCGGGGACATAGCCGAAACCGCGCGGGAGCCGTGGATCGGCGCGCGGGACTGGGCGGTGCTGCTGCTGCTTTACGGGGCCGGACTGCGCATCGGGGAGGCGATGGGATTGACCGGCGCGGTGCTGCCCCTGGGGGAAACCCTGCGCGTCACGGGCAAGCGGGGCAAGACCCGGATCGTGCCGTTACTGCCGCAGGTGCGGGAGGCGATGGAAGCCTATATGTCGCTCTGTCCCTTTGGGCAGGAGAAGGACGGGCCGCTGTTCCGGGGCGCGCGGGGCGGGCCGCTTTCGCCGGCGCTCATCCGCCGCGCCGTGCAGGGCGCGAGGGGACGGCTGGGCCTGTCGGACCGGACGACGCCCCATGCGCTGCGCCACAGTTTCGCGACGCATCTGCTGGGGCGCGGGGCGGACCTGCGGTCGTTGCAGGAATTGCTGGGCCATGCCAGCCTGTCCTCGACGCAGATCTATACGCAGGTCGACGCGGCGCATCTGCTGGATATTTATCGCAATGCCCATCCCCGGGCGTGAAGCCGTTTCCTCGTCCGGACCGGGTTCCTGCCTGCGCGGGGGCATGACGATCCGGGATCACCCCCTCGGCTTCCAGGTGGCCAGCCGCCAGAGATAGAAGAGGACCGCCCCTACCACGCAGGCGGTCGCCACGGGTCCGACATATTTGTCGATGTCGCGGAAATTCTGGCCCAATATATAGCCTGCATAGGCAAGGACGATGTTCCACACCAGCGCCCCGCCGCTGGTCCAGAGCAGGAAGCGGACATGCCCCATGCGGAACAGGCCGGCGGGCAGCGAGATCATCGTGCGGAAGGCGGGCATGAAGCGGAACACGAACACCACGATCTGCCCATATTTGCCGAAGATATGGTCGAGCGCCTCGACATCCTTCCACTCCAGCGTCGCCCAGCGGCCATAGCGGTCGACGATCGGCTTCAACCGGCCGAAGCCCAGCCGGTGGCCGATCATATACCAGAAATAATTGCCGATGGTGGTCCCGACGGTGCCCGCGAACAGCAGCCATCCCATCTCCATCCGGCCCTGCCCGACGCGGATGCCGCCAATGCCCATGATGAGTTCGGACGGGATCGGCGGGAAGACATTTTCCAGCACCATCAGGACGAATATGCCCCAATAGCCGCCCGCATCGATCAGGCGGAGGACCCAGTCGGTCATCCGATCGCCCATCCCTTCGCGCGGTCGGCCCTGCCGCATGGCGTCCCCGCCCCGGCCGGGCGATTCAAGCGGCTGCCCGCGCCGCCAGCCGGGCGTCGATCGCGTCCCAGATCATCCCGCCGGTGTCCGTGCCGTTGAAGGCGTCGATGGAGACGATGCCGGTCGGGGACGTCACGTTGATTTCCGTCAGCCATTCGCCGCCGATCACGTCGATGCCGACGAACAGCAGGCCGCGCCGCCTGAGTTCCGGGCCCAGCGCTTCGCAGATTTCCAGTTCGCGTTCGGTCAGCACCGTCTTCGCGGCCGAACCGCCCACGGCGAGGTTGGAGCGGATCTCGCCCGCGCCGGGAATGCGGTTGACCGCGCCCGCGACTTCGCCGTCGACCAGCACGATCCGCTTGTCGCCTTCCGCGACGCCGGGGATGAAGGCCTGCACCATGAAGGGTTCGACCCAGGAGGATTTGAACAGTTCCACCAGCGCGGAGAGATTCGCGCCGGACCGCCCGACATGGAAGACGGCATTGCCCGCATTGCCGTAGAGCGGCTTCACCACGACTTCGCCATGCTGGGCGAGGAAGGACTTCACCTCCTCCAGGTCGCGGGTGATCATCGTCGGCGGCATGAAGCGCGCATAGTCGAGCACGAACAGCTTTTCCGGCGCATTGCGGACGGAGGCGGGATCGTTCACCACCAGCGTTTCTTCCTGCACGCGCTCCAGCAGGTGCGTGGCGGTGATGTAGCTGAGGTCGAAGGGCGGGTCCTGCCGCATCAGGACCACGTCGACGTCCCGGCCAAGGTCCAGCACCTCCGCCTCCCCGAAGGCGAAATGATCGCCCTCCACCTTCTGCACCCTGACCGGCCGCGCCCGCGCCAGCACGCGGCCGTCGCGATAGGTGAGGTCCGGGGCGAGATAATGATAGAGCCGGTGTCCCCGCGCCTGCGCCGCCAGCATGATGTGGAAGGTCGAATCGCCGCCGATCCTGATGCCCTCCATCGGGTCCATCTGCACGGCGACGGTGAGCGGGTTGAGTTCGGTCGTCATCGACTTGCTTTTCCTACCGTTCGGGATGGGCCTGTCGAAGCCCATCCCTTTCCTGAAGAGAAGTTTCGCCGTTGAGCAAGCTCGGCCCTCGGGTCGACAGGCTCAGGGCGAACGGAACGGGAGGATCGGTTCAACCTACCCCCCGTGCCAGACATTGGCCAGATGGCGCGGCGGGCGGCCCGGCGCAAGGAGCATCACGTCGATTCGCATGTCGTCGCCCGGTTTTGCAAGGTCGTGGAACAGGATTTCCGCCGCCGCCGCGACGCGGGAGAGGCGGCGTTCGTCTATGGCGAGGTGAAGATCGGCATCCGTCGCCCTTGCCTTGACCTCGACGAAGGCCAGCATCCTGCCGCGCCGGGCGACGAGGTCGACCTCCCCCGCGGGCGTGCGCAGGCGGCGGCCGACGATCTGCCAGCCCTTGAGCCGCAGCCACCAGCCGGCGATGCGCTCCGCCTGCTTTCCGCGCTTTTCGGCTGCCCGGCGCTTTACCCCCCGAGTTCCCGTCACCCCCTGAGTTCCAGCGCGCGATCATAGAGGGCGCGGCGGTCGAGACCGAGCTTCTTCGCGACCTCCCCAGCCGCCTTGGACAGGGGGAGGCGTTCCATCGCCTCCAGCAGCGCCGCGTCGGCATCCTCGGCGCTGGGGGGCGGCGCCTCGCCGGGGGGGCCGACGGTGACGACGATCTCCCCCCTGGGCGGGGCGTCGGCATAGCGGGCGGAGAGTTCGGTCAGCGTGCCCGTGGCGGTTTCCTCGAAGGCCTTGCTGATCTCCCGCGAGACGGCGGCTTCGCGGTCGCCCAGATGCTCGGCCATGGCGGCAAGGCTTTCCGACAGGCGCGGGCCGCTTTCGTAGAAGACGAGCGTGGCGCGCAGGCCAGCGACTTCGGCGAGGACGTCGCCCCGCGCCTTCTGCTTCGACGGCAGGAAGCCCATGAAGAGAAAGCGGTCGGTGGGCAGGCCCGACAGGGTGAGCGCGGCGATGGCGGCGCTGGGGCCGGGCAGCGTCGTGATCCTGCGTCCGGCGGCGCGGGCGTCGCGCACCAGCTTGTAGCCCGGATCGGAGATCAGCGGGGTGCCCGCGTCCGAGAGAAGCGCCACCGATTCGCGCGCCATCCGCTCGATCAGGCGGGCCCGCACCCCCTCCGCACTATGGTCGTGATAGGGGACCATCGGCCGGTCGGACCCGGCATGGCGCAGCAGCCGTGCGCTGACCCGTGTATCTTCCACGGCGATCACATCGGCCAGACGCAGGACTTCGGCCGCGCGGGGGGTTAGGTCTGCAAGGTTGCCGATCGGCCCCGCAACGATGTAAAGCCCCGGTTCAAGCCTAGACGGTTCAGTTTCCATAAGGATGCCAGATGACAGAGACGGATGCCCCCCGGCAAGCGGACTTGTTCGCTTCGATGCGACGCGCCGGGCGGATTTTGTTCGCCGCGACGGCTTTGCTGGTCGCCGCCTGTCAGTCGATCGTGCCCAAGGGCCCCGGTCCGGCGCAGCCCAGCGGGCCGGTGCAGACGGGCCCCGACGTCACTGAAGGCCTGCCCACCGACACGCTGCGCCATCGCGTCGCGCTGCTGGTGCCGATGAGCGGTCCCAATGCCGGGGTCGGCCAGTCCATCGCCAATGCGACCACGCTGGCGCTGCTCGACACCAAGGCCGACAAGGTGCGCATCACCACCTACGACACCGGGGTCGGCGCGGCGGCGGCGGCGAACAAGGCGCTGGCGGACGGCAACAAGCTGATCCTGGGGCCGTTGCTGGCGGAGGATGCGCGGATCGTCGGCCCCATCGCGGCGCGGGCCAATGTGCCGGTCATCAGCTTCTCCAACGACACCAGCGTCGCCGGGAACGGCGTCTACATCATGGGCTACAACCCCAACCAGTCGATCGAACGGGTGGTGGAATTCGCCAGGGGCAAGGGCCTGTCCAAATTCGCCGCGCTGGTGCCCAAGGGAACCTATGGCGAGCGGTCGGGCACGGCCCTGTTGCGCGCGGTCGAGGGTGCGGGCGGAACCGTGGTGTCGATGCAGACCTTCGACCGCAGCCCCGCCTCCATCACGGCGGCGGTCAGGAAATTGCAGGCGTCCTCCAGCTATGACGCGCTGCTGATCGCGGACAGCGGCCGGGTGGCGGTGCAGGTCGCGCCGATCGTGCGGAAGAATGGCGGCGCGACGGCGCGGCTGCTGGGCACCGAATTGTGGAATACGGACAGCGGCCTGGCGTCCAGCCCGGTGCTGCGCGGCGCCTGGTTCGCCAGCGTGTCGGATGGCCTCTACCGCCAGCTCGCGACCAAATATCGGGCGCGCTACGGCAATGCGCCGTTCCGGTTGTCGGCGCTCGGTTATGACGCGGTGCTGCTGACCGTGCGGATCGCGCGCGACTGGAAGCCGGGGACGACCTTCCCGGCGGCGCGGCTGCGCGATGCGGGGGGCTTTGCCGGGATCGACGGCGCGTTCCGCTTCGGCCGGGACGGCATTGCGGAACGGGCGCTGGAAGTATCGGAGATCGGCGCGGGCACCTTCACGGTCGTCGCGCCCGCGCCACGCGCCTTTGCCGAATAGCGTGCCGCGTGTTCCTGCAACGGCGGGAGCACGCGGCAGATGACGGTCAGGACGCGGTCCGCCCAGTCGGCAGGATCAATGGCCAGTCGCCGTCCGTTTCTATGCGTGCCGAAATGCCGTACACTTTGGCGAGATTCCCCGCCGTCAGCACGTCCAGCGGCGCGCCGTCGGCCACCGGCGCGCCGCGATCCATCAGCACCAGCCGGTCGCAATAGCGCGCCGCCATGCCCAGGTCGTGCAGCACGGTGACGACCAGCGATCCCGCCCGCGCCTCTGCCCTGAGCAGGTCCATGACGTCGATCTGATGCCCCGGATCGAGCGCGGCCAAGGGCTCGTCCGCGATCAGCGCGGGCGCGCCGACCGCCAGCGCCCGGGCCAGCAGCACGCGGGCGCGCTCGCCCCCCGACAATTCTGTCGCCACCCTGCCCTTCAGATGCAGTGCGTCGGCGCGCATCAGGGCGGCGTCGATCAGCGCCTCATCCTCCACGGAAAGGCGGGACAGCGGCCCCAGATGCGGCAGGCGGCCCAGCGCCACCAGCCGCTCCACCGCCAGCGGCCAGTGCAGCGTCTGTCCCTGCGGCAGATAGGCGATGCGCCGGGCGATCTGCTGCCGGCCGAGCCGCGCGCTATCGGCGCCGTCGATCAGGACGAAGCCGTTTTCCCGTTTCACAAGGCCCAGCATGGCGCGGATCAGCGTCGACTTCCCTGCGCCATTGGGACCGATGATGCCGACCAGCTCGCCCGGCCCGAGCGCAAGATCGACGCCGCTTACCGCCGGATGGCGGCCCAGCCTGACGGAAAGCCCCTGTGCGCGGATCGTCACCATAGCCGCCTCTCCCGCATCAGATGCATCAGGAACACCGGAACGCCCAGCAGCGCCGTCAGCACCCCCAGCTTGAGTTCGCTGCCGGTCGGTATCAGCCGCACGCCGATGTCCGCCAGCGTCAGCAGCGCCGCGCCGCCCAGCATGGAGGGCAGCAATATGGCGGAGGGGGAGCGGTCGGTCAGCGGCCGCACCAGATGCGGCACGATCAGGCCGACGAAGCCGATCGCCCCGGACACCGCCACCGCGCCGCCGACGCCGATGGCGACGCCCAGCATCAGGCGGATGCGCGCCCGGCGAAGGTCGATGCCAAGCGCCTGCGCCCCATCCTCCCCCAACGTCAGCGCGTCCAGCGTCCGTCCGTCCGCGATCAGCAGCGCCGCGCCGACGACAACGCAGGGCAGCGCGATCCAGACATGGCCATAGGCGCGGTTTTCCAGGCTGCCCATCAGCCAGCTCATGATCTCCATGGCGGCGAAGGGATTGGGCGACAGGTTCAGCGACAGGCTGATCCCCGCCCCCGCCAGCGTCGCGATGGCGATGCCGGCGAGGATCAGCGTGAGCGGGCTTTCCGCGGGCCCCGCGAGCAGGAACAGCGCGGCTATGCCGATCAGGCCGGTCATGATGGCGAGCGCGGGAAGCGCCAGCGGATGCGCCTGCGCCAGCCCGAAATAGAGCGCGCCGACCGCGCCCAGCGCGGCGCAGTTGGATGCCCCCAGGACCGAAGGTTCGGCCAGCGGATTGCGCAGATAGCCCTGAAGCGCCGCGCCCGCCAGCCCGAGCATCGCGCCGACGATCAGGCCAAGCAGCATGCGGGGCAGGCGCAGGTCGAGAAGGATGGCGCGGGCGATGTCATCGCCGCCGCCGCCGAGGACGGCGAAGATGCGCGCCGGGGAGAGCGGAACCGCGCCAAGAGTGAGGGAAGCAAGGGCGGCCAGCAGCGCCAGCGCCGTCAGCGTGGGGATCAGCAGCGGATGGTGCCGGGCGCTCATGGCTTGCGCGTCCTTCCCTGCTTGCTACAGCGTGCCGTGCTCCTGCGAAGGCGGGAGCACGTTGGTTTGTTGAGGCACGATCCGGGAGCAGCAGCGTGCGGTGCAGAATGATCCTTACAACGTTCTGCGCCCTGGCCCTGACCGGCGCGGCGCCCGCCCAACCCCGGCGCATCGTGTCGCTCAACACCTGCGCCGACCAATATGTGCTCGCTCTGGCGGACCCGGCGCAGATCGCCGCGCTCAGCCCCTATGGGCACGACCCGGAACTGTCGGCGGCGGTCGGCAGGGCCCGCGCCTTCCGCACCCTCAAGCGCCCGGCGGAGGAAGTGCTGGCGATCCGCCCCGACCTGCTGATCGGCTTTCCTTCCGGCGGCAGCGTCGTCGGCGCGCCGCCGGGCCAGTGGCGGACCCTGCGGCTGGCGAGCGCGGACAGCTATGCCATGATCCTGACGCAGATCCGGCAGGTGGCGGCGGCGGTCGGCCATCCCGAACGGGGCGAAGCGATGATCGCCCGGATGAACCGCGACCTGGCCGCCCTGCCCCCGCCGAAGCGTCGTGGGGTTGCGGCCTATTATCAGCGGCGCGGCTATATGACCGGCACCGGCACGCTGGTCGACGACCTGATGCAGCGGGTGGGCCTGATCAATCTGGCCCGCAGGCTGGGCAAGCCGGCGCTGTCGCAACTGTCGCTGGAGGAGATGATCGCCGCCCGTCCGGACTGGCTGATCGTGGAGACCGGCAGCGAGAAGGTGGTCGATCAGGGGACGGAAATGCTGCACCACCCCATACTGCGCGCCATCCCGCGCATCCGCGTGCCGCAGGCGTGGACGGTGTGCGGCGGCCCCGCCTATGTCGAGGCGGCGCGGGGCATCGCAGCGCAGCTTGACGGCGCTGCGCGCAAGGGCACGGCGCAGCGCAAGGGCGCGGCGCGGGTGAACGCCGCGCCGCGCCACTAGGCTATTTTCAGAAGCGCGCACGCACGCCGCCGAAGGCCGACCGGCCGTAGGTGCCATAGCCATGGACCGTGGCGTATTTCTCATCGGTCAGATTGTCGATGCGGCCGTAGATCTCCAGATTTTCCCGGATCGGGAAGGATGCCCGCACGTCCGTCACGGCATAGCCGTCCAGCCGGATCGCGTTGGTCGCATCGTTGAAGCTGTCGCCCACCATCGTTACGGTCGCGCCGGTCGACAGGCCGAAGGGCCAGACATAGTCCGCCGAAACGCTGACCGCATCGGCGGCGCGGCGCGGGAGCCGGGCGTCGGTATTGCGGTCGCGCGCATCGACATAGCTGTAGGCGGCGGTGACGGTCAGCGCATCGACAGGCTTCAGGGCCAGCATCGCCTCCACCCCCTTGGCGCGGGTGCGGTCGAGATTATTGTAACCGCCGTAAAGACCGATCGAATAATCATAGTTGATCTGGTCTTTGGTGTCGCGGCGGAAAGCCGTGACGGAGAGGATCGCCCGGTCGCCGTCCAGCCTTTGGTCGAAGCCGATGTCGTAGCTTTTCGACCGCTCCGGGCGCAGGCCCGCATTGCCGACGTCGGCGCCGTAAAGCTGGTAGAGCGAGGGGGCCTTGAACCCCTCCCCATAGCTCATGCGGATATTGGTCGCGCCGGCGTTGGGCGTGTAGTTCGCATTGGCGCCGAAGGTGGTCGCGCCGCCGAACTGGCTGTGATCGTCATGCCGCGCGCCGGCGGTCAGCGACAGGCCGGCGACCGGCTTCACGATGGCCAGCGCATAGACGCTGTCCATATCGGCCCGGTGGCTTTCGGTCGAGCCGAAGCCGGAGAAGTCGTAGTCGGGCCGTTCATGTTCATAGCCGAAGACCAGCTTGGCCTGATCGACCGGCTGATAAACACCCTCATATTCGAAGCGCAGATTGGTGCCCGAATAGCCATAAGGGCCGAATGCGGATGTATAGTCGCGGTCCATGCGGAACCAGGTCACGGCCGCCCGGTTGGTGAGCCTGCCGTCGAACAGCGACAGGTTCAGACCGGCATAGCCGACATATTGATCGGATTTCGAGCTGTCGGCGGTGCTGTCCACCACGCCGTTGTCGGTATCCAGATCGGCATGGATATAATAGCCGCGCAGGTCGAGGCTGAGCGTATCGGTAAAGGCCAGCTTGAGCTTGGCATTGGCGGCGATATTCTCATACCCGTCCTTTTCCGTGCCGCTGGCGGCGGAGGAAATGCCGTCGGTGTTGAAATAGGCGATGCCGAGGCCGCCCGAAGCGATGCCGCTGCCGCCCGAAACATCCGCCTTGGCGTTCAGCGTATTGCTGTAACCGTAATCGACCGAGGCATTGCCCGCGAAACCGGCGGCAGGCGTGCCGGTCATGATGTTGACGACGCCGCCTATGGCCTGGCTGCCATAGGCGATGGAGTTGGACCCCCTCAAAATTTCGATTCGCCGGATATTGCCGGTCAGCAGATTGCCGAAGTCGTACATGTCACCGATGCCGCTGGTGTCGTTGACCTTGACCCCGTCGATCAGCACCAGCGTCTGCGTCGTTTCCGCCCCGCGCAACGAAACCCCGGTCACGCCGCCAAGGCTGCCGCTGCGGTTGAAGCGCACCCCCGGCGTGGTGGCCAGCAGGTCGACGACGCTGACGCTCTGGCGGGTGCGGATGGTGTCGGCGTCGATGACGGTGACTGCCTGGCCGACCTCGTCGCGCGGCTGTTCGATGCCCAGCGCGGTGACGATGATCTCATCCTCCGCCAGGGCGGGAGCCGCCGCGAGCAAGGCGGCGATGGAAATGGAAATCCTCAACATGTCTATATTCCCCCTGAGCGCCGGTGCAACATGGCTCAGGGCGTCCGCTCGCGCGGCCGGACGGGGGAAATGGCCGGCGCTCGCGCCCTCCCCCCGCACCGATGCGGCCCTGCGCCGCTTCGTCGCTCAGACGGAGAACACCGTGCCATGGCCATACCCTGGACCAAGGCAAGAGCGACCATGCGCCGGCAGGTCTCCTGGCTCGCGGGTCAATGCGGCGATGCACGCCTTCCCGGACTTGCGTCCAGTGGCCGGCCCCTGGGCCGAAGTGCATCGCGCTCACCGCTTACAGTTGCAGGGACAGCCGCGGAATAGGACGGTTTCCCGTCCGCACCGCATTCCCGTTTTCAGCCCCCTTCGGGGCACCGGCGCGATCTTCTTTTTGCGCGCGAAGGCATTGCCCCGCCCGCGTCCCGCGCCATAAGGGAAAGCGGCGGCCATGCCAAGAGGCAGCCATGGAAGGAGATTACATGCCGTTCGCCATCAGCCCCGCCGATGTCGAGGATGCGGCGCGGGTCATCGCCCCTGCCGCCATCCGCACGCCGCTGCTGGAAAATGCGGCGCTCAACGCCCGCTGCGGCCGGTGCGTGCTGGTGAAGTTCGAAGGCGCGCAGCACAGCGGATCGTTCAAGTTCCGCGGCGCCTACAACCGGCTGGCCCGCCTGGACGCGGCGGAGCGGAAGGCGGGGGTCGTCGCCTGGTCTTCGGGCAATCATGCGCAGGGCGTTGCCCTTGCGGCGCGGTTGCTGGGCATGGCGGCGACGATCGTGATGCCGGCCGACGCGCCCGCGATCAAGACGGCGAATACGCGGGCGCTGGGCGCCGATGTCGTGCTCTATGACCGCTTCACCCAAAGCCGGGAGGAAATCGCCACGAGGCTGGCGAACGAACGGGGCGCGGTGCTGGTGCCGTCCTTCGACGATCCCTTCATCATGGCCGGCCAGGGCACGATCGGGCTGGAGATCATGGAACAGGCCGCCGAAGCAGGGGCGGAGATCGGCCAGATCCTCGTCAATTGCGGCGGCGGCGGCATGGTGTCGGGAATTGCGACCGCCGTGAAGGCGCGCCAGCCCGGCGTCGCGATCCTGGCGGTGGAGCCGGAAGCGTTCGACGACACGGCGCGCTCGCTGGCGAGCGGCGTGCGGGAAAGCGTATCGCCCGATGCGCGGTCGATCTGCGACGCCCTGCTGTCTCCCGCGCCGGGGGCGCTGACCTTTCCCATCAACCGGGCCTATCTGTCGGGCGGCCTTGCGGTGAGCGACGATCAGGTGCGCGACGCGATGCGCTTTGCCTTTTCGGCGCTCAAGCTGGTGGTGGAGCCGGGCGGGGCCGCGTCGCTGGCGGCGATGCTGGCCGGGCTGGCTCCGGATGCCGACGGGGCGAGCGTCGTGGTGATCTCCGGCAGCAATGTCGATCCCGACAGCTATGCCCGGATCATCGCGGGCGGCGCATGATGCGGCTGATGGGGGCGGTTCTGGCCGGCGGGCGGTCCAGCCGGTTCGGCAGCGACAAGGCGCGGGCGATGCTGGATGGGCGCAGCCTGCTGGAGCATGCGGTGGCGGCGTTGGGGCGGCAGGTCGAAACCGTGGCGGTCTGCGGCCGGCAGGTGGAGGGGATGATCGGGCTGGCGGATCGGCCGGCTGCGGACATGGGGCCGCTGGGGGGCTTGAACGCGGCGCTGCATCATGCGCGGGCGCAGGGTTATGACGCGGTGCTGACGACCGGATGCGACGTGCCCGCCTATCCGGACGGGCTGGCGGAGGCGTTGATCGGACAGGGAGCCGCCATCCTCAAGGGGCAGCAGCTGATCGGCTTCTGGCCTGCTTCCCTGGCTGGCGAGTTGGACGCGCATCTGGCGGAGGAGAATAACCGGTCGATCCGTGGCTGGCTGGAGCGGGTGGGCGCGCGGATCGTGGAGCGGCCGGAGTTCGTGCTGCCCAACATCAACCGGCCGGAGGATCTGGAGAGACTCACCCGGCCGGGTCGAGACGGTCGTCAGGCGTGAAGGCCAACATGCGCGGCGAGGTCGGCAGGCGCATGCGTCCCGGCCACCGCCTCCCCGATCAGCAGCAGGGTCGGGTCGTCGTCGCTGATCGTCCGCACCAGAAAGGCGAGCGCCGACAGCTTGCCGCGGATCAGGCGTTCATTGGGCAGGGAGACGTTGACCGCCACCATCACCGGCGTTTCGGGATCGCGTCCGGCGGCGATCAGGCAGCGGCCGATCTCGCCCGCCGCCGCGCGGCCCATATAGATGCCGAGCGTGCCGTCCGGACGGGCCAGCGCTTCCCAGTCGAGCCGCAGCGGCTCGCCCGCCTTCAGATGCGCGGTCACCAGCGTCAATCCCCGCGCCACGCCGCGCAGGGTGAGCGAGGCATGGCCGCTCGCCGCCGCCGCGCTGGCCGTGGTGACGCCGGGGCAGATGCGCACGGCAACGCCCGCCTCCGCCAGATGGGCCATCTCCTCCGCCGAGCGGCCGAAGACCGAGGGGTCGCCGCCCTTGAGGCGGACGACGCGGCGGCCCGCCCTGGCGGCCGCGAGCAGCAGGTCGTTGATGCTGCCCTGCGCCTTCGAATGGCGGCCCGAACGCTTGCCGACGCTGACCCGCTCGACGCCTGGGGGGATGAGGTCGATCACGCCCGGCCCGACCAGCGCGTCGTGGAAGACGACGTCCGCCGCCGCGATCAGCCTTTCGGCCTTGCGGGTGAGCAGGTCCGGATCGCCCGGCCCCGCGCCGACCAGCCAGACCTGTCCGGGGGCGATAAGATCATTCGGCTGCATGAAGCGTCTCCTGCATGTTTTGGGCAAGGATGTTGGCGAGCGCGGGCCGGCACGATCCGCAATTGGTGCCCGCGCCCAGCGCCCTGCCGATGGCGGGCACATCGACCAGTTGCCGTTCGCGGATCGCGGCGACGATCTGGTTGAGGCCGATGTCGAAGCAGACGCAGACGGTCGCGCCCTTGTCTCCAGCGGCGCCCGGTCCCCGCGCCGCGAGGACGGAGCCGCCCACCCCCTCTGCCTGCAACTGGCCGATCAGCCAGTCGCGCGAGGGCAGCAGGCCGCTGCGCGTCACGAACAGCACGCCGTTCAGCCTGCCTTCGCCGATGGTCGCGATGCGGCGGGTGCCGCGCGATGCGTCCATCGCCTCGACGCGGTCGCCCTTCGGAAGAAAGACGTCGAGGCGGGCGGGGTCGCCATTGCCGGCGATTTCGTAGAGCGCGCCGCCCGGCACGGCGATCCGGGTGGACCAGAGGCAGGGCAGCTTCACCGGCTGCCCGATCCCTTCCCGATCGCGCAGGATGAGGAAACCGCTCCACTCGGTCGCGACCTTCCCGATGCTGGCCGGGGTGGATTTGAAGCCGGGCTGGCCCGAATGGGGATCGACCAGCGGACGCGGGAGCAGGCCGGTGCGCCCGCCGCTGGACGTCTGGTCCGTCCAGTGGATCGGGGTGAAGATTTCGCCGCGCCGCTGGCCTTCGTTCAGGCTGACGCGGAAGATGCTGTTGCCCTGCGCCGTCTCGACGCGAGCAAGGTCGCGGTCGGCAATCCCCAGCGCCGCCGCGTCCCGCGGGTGGATTTCCACCAGCGGCTCTTCGCGATGGCGGGCGAGTTTAGGGGACAGGCCGGTGCGGCTCATCGTGTGCCACTGGTCGCGATAACGGCCGGTGTTGAGCGTCATCGGCCACTGTTTCAGCGGCTCCTGCATGTCCATCTGCTTCGTCAGGACCAGCCGCGCCCGGCCGTCCGGCGTCGGGAAGCGGCCGTCGGCAAAGGGCGTGCCGCCCCAGCGGAACGGCTCCATGGCGTCATAGGCATCATTGCCGATGGCGGCCCAGGCGCGCAGGTTGAGCACCCGCTGCCCATCATTGCCATAAGCGGTGAGCCGCGCATGTTCGCGCCAGATGTCGGCGGGCCGATCATAGGCGAAGGCATTGCGCCACCCCATGCGGCGCGCGACCTCCTTGACGATCCACCAGTCCGGCTTCGCCTCTCCGGGCAGCGGCAGGAAGGGACGCTGGCGGCTGATCGTGCGGTCCGAATTGGTGACGGTGCCGTCCTTTTCCCCCCAGCCGGCGGCGGGCAGGCGGACATGGGCATGCGTGCTGCTGTCGGTGTCGGCCATGATGTCCGACACGACGAGGAAGGGGATCGCCTCCAGCGCCTCGCGCACGCGGCCCGCGTCGGGCATGGAGACGGCGGGGTTGGTCGCCATGATCCAGAGCGCCTTGATCCGGCCTTCGTTGATGGCGCGGAACAGGTCGACGGCTTTCAGGCCCGGCTTGGTGGCCATGGCGGGGGCGGCCCAGAAGCGGCCCACCCGCTCTACATTTTCCGGCGCGAAATCCATATGGGCGGCAAGGCTGGAGGCAAGGCCGCCGACCTCCCGACCGCCCATGGCGTTGGGCTGGCCGGTGATCGAGAAGGGCGCCGCGCCCGGCTTGCCGATGCGGCCGGTGGCGAGGTGGACGTTGATGATCGCGTTCACCTGATCGGTGCCGCGGATCGACTGGTTGATGCCCTGGCTGAACAGCGTCACCGTGCGCGGCGTGGCGGCGAACAGCGTGTAGAACTGCTCCAGCAGCGCGGGCGCGACGTCGCAGGTCTTCGCGGTCGTCCAGAGATCGTGCCCGGTGCGGACATGTTCCCAGAAACCCTCGGGCGCGCTGACATGATCGGCGAGGAAGGCCGGATCGGTGAGCCCCTGCTGCGCTATCCAGGCCAGCAGGCCGTTCATCAGGGCAACGTCGGTGCCGGGCTTCACCGGCAGATGCAGGTCCGCGCCTTCGCAGCTTTCGGTGCGGCGCGGATCGATGACGACCAGCTTCGTCCCGCGCGCGGCGCGGGCCGCCTGGATGCGCTGGTAGACGATCGGGTGGCACCATGCGGTGTTGGAGCCGACCAGCACGATCAGGTCCGCTTCGTCCAGATCGTCATAGGTCGCGGGCACCACATCCTCGCCAAAGGCGCGATTGTGCCCGGCGACCGCGCTCGACATGCAGAGGCGGCTGTTGGTGTCGATGTTCGCCGAACCGATAAAGCCCTTCATCAGCTTGTTGGCGACATAATAATCCTCGGTCATGAGCTGGCCGGAGACGTAGAAGGCCACGCTGTCGGGACCGTGGCGGTCGATGGTTTCGCGGAATTTCCGCGCTACCAGGTCCAGCGCCTTGTCCCAGCTTGCGCGCCTGTTGCCGATCATCGGGTGCAGCAGGCGGCCGGTCAGGCCCACCGTCTCGCCCAGATGCGTGCCCTTGGAACAGAGGCGGCCGGCATTGGCGGGATGCGCCTCATCGCCCTTGATTTCGGCCGAGCGAGGCCCGGTCGGCGTGGCCGAAATGCCGCAGCCGACGCCGCAATAGGCGCAGGTGGTGCGGACATTTGTCATAGCCCCTCCCTTGAAAGGGAGGGGAGAAAGGAGATTGGCCTTCATGCAGCCGCCTTGAGCGAGGCCGGGCGGGCGATGAGGATGCGGCCGCCCTCCTGCTTGACCGCGACGGTCGGGGTGCAGCCCTCGTCATTGCCCTGCGCTTCACCCGTCTTGAGCGCGATGTTCCAATTGTGCAGCGGGCAGGCGACGCTGTGGCCGTGAACGATGCCCTGACTCAGCGGGCCTTTCTTGTGCGGGCATTCGTTGACCAGCGCGAAGACTTGGTCGTCGCCGGTGCGGAAGACAGCGATTTCCTTCTGCCCGGCAATCCGCACCGTGCGGGCGCCGCGCTGGGGAATGTCGGCCAGCGTTCCGATGTCGATCCAGTCGGTCATGTCGTTCACTCCGCAGCGATGGCGCCAAAGGGCATTGGGGATTCGAGGGGCTGGTGCAGTTCGCTGTCCGCACCGGCTGCGCGCTGCGCCCAGGGATCATCCTGGGAGAAGCTCTGCGAATAGAGGAAGCGGCTGCGGAGCGCCTCGCGGCCTGCTTCGTCCTCGACGATCCGCTGTTTCACATAGTCGACGCCGACGCGCTCTATCCACGGCGCGGTGCGCTCCAGATAGCGGGCTTCCTCGCGGTAGAGCTGGATGAAGGCGGCGCAATGATCGAGCGCCTCCTGCTCGGTCGAAACCTTGCACAGCAGGTCGGTGGCGCGGACATGGATGCCGCCATTGCCGCCGACATGCAGTTCATAGCCCGAGTCGACGCAGACCACGCCGAAATCCTTGATCGTTGCTTCGGCGCAGTTGCGGGGGCAGCCCGACGCCGCGATCTTGAACTTGTGGGGCATCCACGATCCCCAGGTCATCCGCTCGATCCTGACCCCCAAGCCCGTGGAATCCTGCGTGCCGAAGCGGCACCATTCGGACCCGACGCAGGTCTTCACCGTGCGCAGCGACTTGCCATAGGCATGGCCCGACACCATGCCGGCGGCGTTGAGATCGGCCCAGACGGCGGGCAGGTCTTCCTTCCTGATGCCGAAGATGTCGAGCCGCTGGCCGCCCGTCACCTTCACCATGGGCGCGTTGTACTTCTCGACCACGTCGGCGATGGCGCGCAGTTCCCTGGGGCTGGTGAGGCCGCCCCACATGCGCGGCACGACCGAATAGGTGCCGTCCTTCTGGATGTTGGCGTGCATCCGTTCGTTGACGAAGCGGCTCTGCTGGTCGTCCCGATATTCGCCCGGCAGCGCGCAGAGCAGATAATAGTTCAGCGCGGGGCGGCAGGAGGAGCAGCCGTCCGGCGTCGACCAGTGCAGCAGTTGCATGACTTCCGGGATGGAGCGCATATTCTGCGCCACGATTTCCCGCCGGACATCGTCATGGGTGAAGCTGGTGCATTTGCACAGGGTCTTCGGGCCGGACTGGACCTCATCGCCCAGCACGACGCTCAGCAGATTTTCGACAAGGCCGGTGCAGGAGCCGCAGCTCGCCGACGCCTTGCAGGTGGCGCGCACCGCGTCGAGGCTGCACGCGCCCTTTTCGATGCAGGCGACCACCTGGCCCTTGGCTACGCCGTTGCAGCCGCAGATCTCGGCATCGTCCGAGAGCGCCGCAACGGCCGCCTTAGGGTCCAGCGCGCCCCCTCCCGAGGCGCCAAGGGCGGCATAAGCCTGACCGAAGATCAGCAGGTCGCGAATGCCGCTGACATCCTCCTCGCGCTTCAGCAGGTCGAAATACCAGCCGCCATCGACCGTGTCGCCATAGAGCACCGCGCCGACGATCCTGTCGTTCCTGACGACGACGCGCTTGTAGATCCCGCGCGAGGCGTCGCGCAGGACGATGTCCTCGCACCCCTCTCCGCCCGAAAAGTCGCCGGCGGAGAAGACGTCCAGACCCGCGACCTTGAGCTTGGTGGAGGTGACGGAACCCCTGTAGCCGCTATGCCGGTCGGTCAGGCCGTCAGCGAGGCTGCGGCACATCTCCCACAGCGGGGCAACGAGGCCGTAGACATTGCCGTCATGCTCGACGCATTCGCCGACAGCGAGAATATCGGGGTCGCTGGTGACCATATGGTCGTCGACCCTGATGCCGCGATCGACCTCCAGCCCGGCTTCGCGGGCGAGAGCGGTCGAGGGACGGATGCCCACCGCCATCACCACCAGACTGGCGGGGATTTCGCGGCCGTCCTTCAGCCGGACGCCCTCGACCTTGCCGTCGCCATAGATAGATTCGGTGTTGGCGCCGGTCAGGATGGTCTGGCCCCGGCCCTCCAGAGCCGACTTCAGCAGCCAGCCCGCCGCTTCGTCGAGCTGCCGCTCCATCAGCGTGTCCATGAGGTGGATGACGGTCACCTTCATGCCGCGCAGGGTCAGGCCATGTGCGGCTTCGAGGCCGAGCAGGCCGCCGCCGATCACCACCGCGTCGCCGCCCTTTCCGGCGGCCTCCAGCATGGCGTCGACATCCTTCATGTCGCGGAAGCTGATGACGCCGGGCAGGTCCTTCCCCGGAACCGGGATGATGAAGGGGTCCGACCCGGTGGCGATGAGCAGCTTGTCATAGCCGACGGTGCGACCCGATTGGCTCGTGACGGTCTTTCCGGCGCGGTCTATCGCCGTCACCGGATCGCCCGCGATCAGTTCGATATTGTTGTCGCTGTACCAGTCGCGGCTGTTGATGATGATGTCGTCGAAGCTCTTTTCCCCGGCCAGAACCGGCGAGAGCATGATGCGGTTATAATTTACATGGGGCTCCGCGCCGAAGATGGTGACGCGGTAACGGTCCCTGTCCCGCGCCAGCAGTTCCTCGACCGCGCGGCAGCCGGCCATGCCGTTGCCCACCACCACCAGATGTTCGCGAACATCGTCCGAAGGCATGAAGAGCGCCTCTTCACTGGCCGTTTCCGGTCCGGCGTTGTTCTGAAAATCCATCCTTCGACTCCAGAAAAGAAAAAGGCCGCCATCCGGACCCCCGGTCCTGAAACCGGAAGTCTGGATGGCGGCCTTGCCATCATAAGCGCCTTGATCGTCCGTCTGTGGACCACCGCGGCTATGGAAGAAGGACAACCCTGTCCCTTGCATTGCAGCATATGCTCTTGACGATTCGGGTCAAGCGATTCCTCGCAGCACGATGTATTTTTGTTGCGGCGTCCCTGCGCCTTGCCGCAGGCGCGAAAAGGGCGGCGGCCTGTCGTGGGCCGCCGCCTCCCTCTCCTTGCCGTAAGCCGATCAGATGCGCGCCGCGCCGGTCCAGGTCGCGCGCCAGCGGGCGCGGACCAGCGTGATGCCGAGAAAGGCGGCCAGCGCAAGGCCCGCGAAGATCAGGAAGCCGGGCGCGAAGCTGCCGGTGAACTGCCTGGCGATGCCCAGCGACGAGGCGAGATAGAAGCCGCCAATGCCGCCCGCCATGCCGACCAGCCCGGTCATGACGCCGATTTCCGCCTGAAAGCGCTGCGGCACGAGCTGGAAGACCGCGCCGTTGCCGACGCCCAGCGCCAGCATCGCGGCGACGAAGAAGCCCAGGGCGGAGAGCAGCGTCGGCGCATAGGCGACGCCCGCCAGAGCCAGCGCGGCAGCGATATAGACCATCATCAGCGCCTTGACGCCGCCGATCCGGTCGGCCAGGGCGCCGCCCATCGGGCGCACCAGCGACCCGGCGAAGACGCAGCCGGCGGTGCAATAGCCCGCGACCACCGGGGTAAGGCCGAATTGATCGGTGAAGTAGATCGGCAGCGAGGCGGCCAGTCCCACGAAACCGCCGAAGGTCACCGAGTAGAAGCCCATCAGCCACCAGGCGTCGGCGCTTTTCAGCGGATGGAAATAATCGACCAGCCGCTTGGGCGCGGGCGCATCGGGCGCGTTACGGGCCATGACCATATAGAGGATGAAGACGATGGTCAGCGGAATGCAGGCAAGGCCCAGCACCGCGTTCCAGCCGAACAGCCTGGCCAGCATCGGCGCGAACAGCGACGCCAGCACCGTGCCGGAATTGCCCATGCCCGCAAGGCCCATCGCCTTGCCCTGATGTTCGGCGGGATACCAGCGGCTGGCGAGCGGCAGCGCGATCGCGAAGCTGGCCCCGGCAAAGCCCAGGATCACGCCCAGCGCCAGCGTGCCGCCGAAGCTGTCGACGCCGAGAAGCCATGCCGTGAAGAGGCCGAGGATGACGATCGCCTGGCTGATCGCCCCCGCCTGCTTGCAGCCGATCCGATCGACCAGCAGGCCGTTGACGACCCGCAGCACGGCGCCCGCCAAAGTCGGGACGGCGACCATCAGCCCCTTTTCGGCCGGCGTCAGGCCCAGGCTTTTGGAGATGGAGGGCGCCAGCGGCCCCAGCAGCACCCACACCATGAAGGCAAGGTCGAAATAGAGGAAAGCGGCGATGAGCGTGGGCGTGTGCCCGGCCTTCCAGAAACTGGTCTGGCCGGCTTCTCCTTCAACCCCCGGAGCCTGGTCCTCCGGACGCTCCCAATATGCAGTTGCCATGATGACGTCCCTCGAATCTTGTGAAATGGGCACGAAAAAAGCCGCTTCCGGACCTCGCTCCTGCGAAATCCGGCCAGCGGCTTTGCTGTATGATCGGAGGGAGAACGCGATCCCGACCTTGGGAAGGGCTCATCCCGGAAAACGCGCCTCGTCGCGCGACTCTCATCTTATCTCGCGATTCGATCCATGTTGCAAGGCACAAATTGGCGAGCGCGAGGGTGGGTTTTCAGAAGCTGGCGAGGAAATCCTCGATCCGCTCCGGATCGAATATCCGGCCGTCGAAGAAACGGTCCGGCCCCAGCGTCAGTTCGCCCCGTTTCGATCCCACCGCGAGCGGAGAGGCCACCGCCCCTTCCACCTTCATGCTGGCGCCCGGCATCGCGACGTCGCTGTCCGCCAGCGCCCGGCGGAAGATGTCCGGCCGGAACACCGACGCGGCCCGGGCGGCATTGTCCGCGCTATGGTCCACCATCTTCCAGCGGACGAGCTGCGAATAGATCCACAGCGCCTGGCTGCGCCACGGAAAGGGCGTCGCCTCCCGCGAGAAGAGCATGAAATCGGGCATGGAGAGCGGCGCCATGTCGATGCGGGGCACGATCCTGCCCGACAGCGCGCGCAGGATCACCTCCGCAGGCTGGTCCACATATTGGGGGCGCGAGAGAAGATGCGCCAGCGCCTCCTGATTTTCCGGGTCGTCGCACCAGCCCGCCGCCCGCACAAGCGCCCGCAGCAACCGATCGACGCTGTCGGGATTCTCCTCCAGCCAGGGCGTGCGGAAAGCCAGCACCTTCTCCACCCCGCGCCGCCAGATGCGCTCGCCAATGGCCACGGCTTCGGCCAGCCCTGCATCCACGGCCGCGCTGCCCCAGGGTTCGCCCGCGATGAAGCCGTCAATCTCCCCCGCCCCGATCGCCTCCACCGTCAGCGAGGGGGGAAGCACGCGCAGGATGACGTCGCGATCCGGATCGACCCCCGCGCTCGCCAGCCAGTAGCGCAGCATGACGGAATGGCTGGAAAAGCGATGGACGACGCCGATCACCGGCTTGCGCTTCCAGAGGCCGATGGCCGCCGCGAAATCATGCGCGGTGCCCAGCGGATCGTCCAGCCGCGCCGCTATGTCCGGGTCCAGCGCCTGCGCGAACGCGCTCGCCATCACCAGCATGTTGCCGTTGACGTTGAGCTTGTAGGGCGCGGCAAGCGGCGCGGCCTGCTGGCTCAACCCCAGGGTCACGGCGACGGCGAGCGGCGCCAGCATATGGGCGGCCTGCACCTGGCCGAACACCAGCCGGTCGCGCGACGTCGCCCAGCTTGTCGTGCGGACGAGGTCGAGATGCAGCCCCTCCTCCTCCGCGAAGCCCCTTTCCCGCGCCACCGCCAATACGGCGGCGTCGGTCAGCGGCAGGAAGGCGATGCGCAGGTCGGTCGTCATCACATCCCTCCCAACAGGTCGCTGGCGGTGATGAGGGCCTGGGCGACGTCCACGATCTTCTTTCCCTGATTCATCGCGCTCGACCGCAACAGCGCATAGGCGTCCGGCTCCGAAAGGCCGCGCTGGCTCATCAGGATGGACTTGGCGCGATCGACGATCCTGCGGTCGGACAGCGCGGTGCGCGCCTCGTCCAGTTCGGACTGCAGTTTCGCGAAGGCGTTGAAGCGCCGCACCGCCAGTTCCAGCACCGGCTTCACCCTCTCCTTCCGCAGCCCGTCGACGACATAGGCGGATACGCCCGCGTCGATGGCCGCGCCGATCATCGCCTCGTCGGACTGGTCGACGAACATGGCGATGGGACGGGCGAGCGCCCGGCTGACCGTCAGCATCTCCTCCAGCGTATCGCGGCTGGGGCTGCCCAGGTCCATCAGCACGACGTCCGGGGCCATGCGTTCCAGCCGCGCGACGAATCCGCCGCGCGGGGGGACGATATGAATATCGTCATAGCCCGCCTCGCGCAGCCCTTCCTCCAGAACCGTCGCGCGCAGGCCGCTGTCGTCGATGATGACGATTCGCATGAGACCCCAAGCCTTTTTCGCCACTCAGTGGCCGCGATGTTGCGCCGCGTCAATCGGGCGCGACCGACGACAGTTGCCAAGGATGACGCGCCGCTGTATCCCCCGAGCCCGTTTCCCGGAGGATGACGTCATGGACAACTATCTGATCGCAAAGCCCAATCGCTCTGCCCTCAGGAAAGTTGCCGTCCATGCCCTCCATCGTCATTTCCCAGCTCGGCTGGTCCGCGCCTGACGGCACGACCGTCCTTTCCGGGCTCGATTTTCGTTTCACCGCCGAACGACTCGGCCTTGTCGGACGCAATGGCGTCGGCAAGTCGACCTTGCTCGCCCTGATCGCCGGGCAACGCGCGCCCGCCAGCGGCACGATCCGCATCGACGGCGGCATCGCGACGCTGCGCCAGACCGTTCAGGTCGACCCGGAGGAACGCATTGCCGACCTGTTCGGCGCGCGGGAGGCGCTGGCTCTGCTCGGCAAGGCGGAGCGGGGCGAGGCCGATATGGCGGAGCTGGAGGCCTGCGACTGGACGCTGCCCGGGCGGATCGAGGAAGCGCTGGCCTCCGTCGGGCTGGCGGCCGATCCCGACACGCCATTGCTGGCCTTGTCCGGCGGCCAGCGCAGCCGCGCCGCGCTGGCCGGAGCGGCCTTTGCCCGGCCCGACTTCCTGTTGCTGGACGAGCCGACCAACAATCTGGATGCCGAGGGGCGCGCTGCCCTGTCCGACCTGCTTTCGCGATGGAAGGCCGGCGCGATCGTCGTCAGCCACGACCGCGCGCTGCTGGAGCAGATGGAGGCCATTGCGGAACTGACGAGCCTTGGCATCCAGCGCTATGGCGGCAACTGGACCGCCTATCGCGAGCGCAAGGCCGTCGAACTCGCCGCGGCGGGCCAGCAACTGGAACAGGCCGAACGGCGCATGACGGACATCGCCCGCCGTACGCAGATCGCAGCCGAGCGCAAGCAGCGCCGGGACGCCGCCGGAGCGCGCAAGGGTGCGAAGGGCGACATGCCGCGCATCCTGATCGGCATGCGGAAGAACCGGGCGGAAGGGTCCGGCGGCGATGCCGCGCGATTGGCCGACCGCCTGCGCCGGGAGGCGGAGGAGGCGGCGCAGGCGGCGCGCAGCCGGATCGAGATCGTCGAAAGCCTGACCGTCGCCATGCCCTCGACCGGATTGCAGGCTGACCGGCAGATCGTGCGGATCGACAGGGTGTCGGCGGGCTATCGCGCCGATGCGCCGGTGCTGCGCGACTTCAGCCTGCGGATCGACGGGCCGGAGCGGATTGCCGTCACCGGGCCCAATGGCGCGGGCAAATCGACGCTGCTGAAGCTGATCGCCGGTCTGATCCCGCCGCTGTCCGGCACGGTGCAGCTATCGGTCGATTGCGCGCTGCTGGACCAGGGCGTCGGCCTGCTCGACCCGCGGGCCAGCATTGCCGCCAATTTCGCCCGGCTGCACCCTCGCGCCACCGAAAATGCCGTGCGCGCGGCATTGGCGCGGTTCCGGTTCCGCGCCGATCTGGCGCTGCAGCGGGTGGGGACGCTCAGCGGCGGGCAGTTGTTGCGCGCCGGGCTCGCCTGCGTGCTTGGCGGCGACATATTGCCGCCGCTGCTGATGCTGGACGAGCCGACCAATCATCTCGATCTCGATTCCGTCGCGGCCATCGAGCAGGGGCTTGCCGCCTTCGACGGCGCGTTGATCGTGATCAGCCATGACGCCGCCTTTCTGGAAGCGGTCGGCATCGGCCGGGAGGTCAGCCTGAAATAGGCGCGCCGGTCAGTGCGCCGCCGAACGATCGACATTGCCGGTGGGGCGCGGGGCAAGCCACACCACGGCGGCGGCCAGGAACAGCACCAGCGCGGCGATGAAGAAGACATGGTTCATCGACACCACCTGCGACTGGGCGTCGACCAGATTGCCCACCGTCTGCCGCGCCTGTTCCTGCGTGAAGCCGCGGCTGGCCAGGTCGGCCATGGTCGCGTCGCCATGCAGCGTCCCGACCACCTCATTGCGCCACACCCGCTGCCCGTTCCCCCAGCCGGTCAGCACGATCGACGTGGAAATGGCAATGGCCAGCGTGCGCAGGAAATTCTGCATGCCCGCCGCAGAGGCGGTTTCCTCCGGCCGGACCGACCCCAGGGTCAGCGTCGTCAGCGGGATCATGAACAGGGGCATGCCGAAACCCTGGGCCAGTTGCGGAAGGGAGATCGTCCAGAAGTCCGCATCGGTGGTCCAGTGCGCCCGCCAAAGCGTCATCAGCCCGATCCAGGCGACGCCGGTCGAAATCATCAGGCGCACGTCGACCTTGCTCACCAGCCGCCCGACAATGGGCGCCACGAGCATGGCGGTCATCGCCGTGAACGCCGTCGCCAGCCCCGCCCAGGCGGCGGTATAGCCCATCGAAATCTGCAGCCATTGCGGGATGACGACGATACCCGCGAAATAGGCCCCGAAGCAGAGCGCGAGCGTGAACACCCCGGAGGTGAAGCCGATATGGCGGAACACGCGCAGGTCGACGATGGGATGTTCCTCGGTCAGTTCCCAGATCAGGAAGACGCAGAAGCCGATGGCCGCCAGCACCGCCAGCGCGACGATCAGCGGATCGCCGAACCAGTCATGGTCGCGCCCGATGTCCAGCATGATCTGAAGGCAGCCGATCCAGAAGATGAGCAGCGCAAGGCCGATATAGTCGATGGGCAGCTTCATCCGATCCGTCTCCACCGGGGGCAGCAGCACCATGGCGGCAAAGACGCACAGGGCCGCGATGGGCAGGTTGATGAAGAAGATCCAGTGCCAGCTCCAGTTGTCGCTGATATAGCCGCCGACGATGGGACCGAGCGCGGGGCCGAGCAGCGTCGTCATCGCCCACAGCCCCATGACGCGCCCGCGCTGTTCCGGCGGGAAGATGCGCATCAGCAGGGTCTGCGACATCGGCATCAGCGGCCCGCCGCACAGGCCCTGGCCGATGCGGCAGACGACGATCATGCCCAGCGTCATGGACAGGCCGCACAGCAGGGAGAACAGGCCGAAGCCCAGCATGCCGAAGGTGAACAGCCGCACGGCGCCGAAACGCTGCGCCAGCCAGCCGGTCAGCGGCACGCAGATCGCCTCCGCCACGGCGTAGCTGGTGATGATCCAGGTGCCCTGATCGGCGGAAATGCCCAGATTGCCCGCGATATGCGGCACCGAGACATTGGCGATGGTAAGGTCGAGCACGACCATGAAATTGCTGAGCGCCAGCGTCAGCCCCGCCAGCAGGCGATGACGGGGCGACAGGAGCGTGAAGGTTTCGGCCGGGCGGCTCACCACGGGCCTCCCTATTCGCCCGAAAGGTCGATTTCGGCTTCCATGGAAAGCCCGATGCGCAGGGGATGTTCGGCCAGTTCCCTGGGATCGAGCGCGATGCGCACGGGCAGGCGCTGCACCACCTTGATCCAGTTGCCGGTGGCGTTCTGCGCCGGGATCAGCGCCATCGACGCGCCGGTGCCGCCGGCGAAGCCGATCACCTTGCCATGATAGACGACGTCGCCGCCATAAAGGTCCGAAGTGACCGTGGCGGGCATGCCGACCTTCACCCGGCCGAGCTGGCGTTCCTTGAAATTGGCGTCGACATAGACCTGGGCGAGCGGCACGATGCTCATGATCGGGCTGCCCTGCGCGACGCGCTGGCCGACCTGCACCGACCGCCGGGTCACGACGCCGTCGATCGGGGCGCGGATGATGGAGCGGTCAAGGTCGAGCCGGGCATTGTCCAGCTTCGCCTTCGCGGCCAGCACGGCGGGATCGGTGTCGACGGTCGACCCGCGCACCAGCGCGTCATTGGCGGCAAGCTGGCCGCTGGCCGCGCCGCGTGTCGCCTCGGCCGTCGCCACCCCGGCCTTCGCCAGGTCGAGCGCCGCCTGCGCCGCGGCATAGGCCTTGCGCGCGCTGGTCAGTTCCTCGCCCGAGACGGCGCCGTTGGGGGCCAGCGCCTCCCGCCGACGGAGGTCGATGCGCGCCTTGTCGAAATCGGCCTGCGCCGTCGCGAGCTGGGCCCGCGCCTGGTTGATGTCGGCGCCGCGCGCCTCCACCTGCGCCGCCAGCGAACCGCTGGTCGCGAGGGTCTGGCGGAAGCGGCGGCGGGCTTCGGCAAGGTCGGCCTCCGCCTGCGCCACGGCGATGCGGGCGTTGGTGGGGTCGAGCTTCACCAATATGTCGCCGCGCTTGACCGCCTGGGTATCCGTCACCAGCACTTCGACCGCCTGGGCGGAAATGAGCGGCGTCACCTGCGCCACTTCCGCATTCACATAGGCATTGTCGGTGCTGACATGGTTGCGGCCGACCAGCAGGTACCAGAGGGCATAGGCCGCGCCGACGACCAATATGACCAGCGCCAGCCGCACGAGCCATTTCCTGCGGGTTTCCATGCGCCGGGCAGCGGCATCGGCCGCATCGTCGGCCTTGCTCGCTTCGGACGTGAATTCGGGCTTGGCGTCAGCCATGGGGCGTATCCTTGGGCAACTGGAGCGGGTTCTGCGCATCGCTGGCGGCAAAGCCGCCGCCCAGCGCGCGGATGAGGGCGATGTCGAGCGTGAAGGCGCTGGCCTCCAGCTCCGCGACGGTCTGGCGGGCGGCCAGAAGCTGGTCCTCCACGTTCAGCACGTCGAGATAGGTGTTGAGCCCGCCTTCATAGCGCTGGCGGGCGATGTCATAGGCTTCCTCCGACGCGGTCAGCGCCGCGCGGGCATCGGTCAGCCGCTGGTCCAGCGTCCGCCGTCCGGTCACGGCGTCGGCCACCTGTTGATAGGCGCCGAGGACGGTCCGGTCATAGCTGGCCACCGCCTCTTCATAGGCGGCGCGGACGCCGCGATACTGGCCGCTGAGCGCGCCGCCATGGAAGATCGGCAGGCTGACCGCCGGCCCCGCATTGCCGAACAGCGAATCCTTCTTGAACAGCGTGTCCGCGAAGGAGCTCGATCCGCCGGAGAAGGCGCCGTTCTGGAGCACCGTCTGATAGCCGAGCGATTGCACGCCGATCAGCGCGCTCAGGCGAATGGCCGGAAAGAAGTCGGCCCGCGCCACCTTGATCCGCTTGGCCGCCGCTTCGGTCCGGGCGAGCGCCGCGGCGACATCGGGGCGGCGGGCGACCAGATTGGTGGTGACGTCCGCCGGCAGGCCGAGCGGACCGGGGCTGCCGAGCCGGGGCCTTGCAATGGCGAGACCCCGGTCGGGTCCGGCGCCGATCAATGCGGCGATCTGATGCTGGCGGACGGCAATCGCCTGGTCGGCGGCGGCGAGCTGCGCCTTGGCGGAGAATAGGGTGGCGTCGGCCTGCCGCTCGCTGCCGCGCGTTTCCAGCCCGTTGGCGCGGCGGTCCGCCACCAGCTTCCGGCTGGCGGTGCGGATTTCCAGCGCGCGGGCCTGAATGTCACGCTCGTCATAGAGCCGGGCGAGATCGGCATAGGCGTCGGCCACGCCGGCCGCCAGCGCCAGCCGGGCCTGCCGCGCATCGATCTCCGCCGCGCGGGCTTCCGAAGTCGCCGCCGCCAGCGCCGCCCGGTTCCTGCCCCACAGATCGAGGTCGAAGCCGAAATCCAGCGCCACCCGGCCGGTACCCAGCCAGCCCTTGGGAACGAATTCCTTGGGCATCCCCATATTATAGCTGGATTTGGTGACGCCGCTGCTGGCGTCCAGATCGACCGAAGGCAGCAACGGCGCGCCCGCCTGCTGCGCGGCGGCATTGGCCTGGGCGAAGCGGGCGGCGGCGGCGCTGACGTCCGGCGAACCCTTCAGCCCTTCCTCGATCAGCGCGTCCAGTTGCGGATCGCCATAGCCCCTCCACCAGCCTTCGGACGGCCATTGCGCGGAACCGTCGGCCTGAAGGCTGCGATCCGCCGCGATGCTGGCGGGCGCGCGCACGACCGGCCGGGGGCCAAGGTCGGGCACCGCCGCACAGGCCGACAGCAGCGCCACGCCCCCGGCAAGAAGCCCGGCGCGAGCGGAAGGGGGAAAGGGATTTGGAAGGCGACTCACGGGCATAAAACCGTACCAAATAGTATGAAATGAGCCTTTGCGCCTGATGCGAATCCTTGTCAACCAAAATAGCGTACTATATGGTACGATTTCATGACGGAGCCCATTCCCCCGATCAGCCGCCGCGAAGCGCGGCGCCGCGACCGGCGCAAGACCATATTGAAGGTCGCGTCGCGTTCCTTCATGGAAAAGGGCTATGCCGCGACGACCATGTCGGGGATCGCCGCGGCGCTGGGCGGATCGAAGGGCACCCTGTGGAGCTATTTCCCGTCCAAGGAAGAGCTGTTCGCCGCCGTTCTGGACGACGCGACCACCGCTTATCGATCGCGCCTCGCTGAAATCCTCGATCCCGACGGCGACCTTGCAGGCACGTTGCGGACCCTGGGCGTCAACCTGCTGACGAAGATCACATCGCCCGAAAGCGTCGCGCTATACCGGCTGGTGGCGTCCGAAGCGGGCCGCTTTCCCGAAATGGGGGCGATCTTCTACCAACATGCACCGGGCAATACCCGGCGATTGGTGGCCGAATTCCTGGAAAGGGCGATGGATCGCGGCCTTTTGCGCCGGGCAGACCCCGAACTGGCGGCGCGCACCTTCACGATGCTGATGCTTACGGGCTGTCACCAGTCGCTGGTCTGGGGACAGATCGAGCGGGCGACGGCAGAGCAGATCGAGGCCGATGTCGACAATGGGCTGGACTGTTTCCTGCGCGCCTATGCGCCGGAGCCGCGTTAACCATTTCTTTGCCCGCCGATCCTATGCTGCGCGGTGGCAAGAGGTGGGACGTCATGCAATTCTGGAAACGCGACAGCATCAGCAGGCCGCAACAGGCGCAGGGTCCGGACGGCGGACGCGCGCCCCGGCGATTGCGCCTTCTGCTGGTCGATGAAGACGCCACGTCCCGCGCCGTCGTGGCCCGGCGGCTGTCGCATCTGGGCTATGACGTCGCGCTGGCGGAAAGCGGCTTCACCGCGCTCAACATGCTGGTCACGCGGCCGGTGGACATCATCCTGATAGACATGGGACTGGCGCTGCTGCCCGGCCTGACGACGATGCGGAAGATCCGCGCGGCGGGACTGGCCGAAAATGCCTGCTTCGTCATGATCGGCGGGCGGAACGACAGGGTGTCCGCGGTCGACGCGCTGGATGCGGGGGCCGACGACCATGTGGTGAAGCCCTTCGATTTCGACCTGCTGGATGCGCGGCTTCGCCATTTGTGCGCAAGGGCGGAGCAGGTCGGTGCGCTGGCGCGGCATAATGCGGAACTGGACGCGCGGATCGCCCGCCGCGCGCTGGAACTGGGCGAAACGCGCGATGCGCTGGCGGAGATGCAGGCGGACAGGGCGCGGCTGGTGTCATCGATCCAGGCGCTGCATGACGAGATCGCCCGGCTCAACGCGGCACGGAACTAAGCCCTGAGGCTGTCATCCCGGCGCAGGCCGGAATGACGGGCCGGAATCACTTCAGCCACTGGGTCGCCGCGAACCAGCCGGCAATGCCGGCCGCCATGGCCATGCACACACCGACCACGCCCCAAAAGGCCCAGGGTTCATGGGCATAGGGTATGCCGTCCACATTCATCCCCAGCAGCCCGGTCAGGAAGGTCAGCGGCAGGAACACCAGCGCCACGACCGAGATGATCAGCGCCTGCCGGTTCATCTGCTCCGCGCGCAGGTCGGTCAGTTCTTCATGGGCGAGCGCCGACCGTTCGCGCACCGCTTCCAGCTCCTCCGCCATGCGGGCGCAGCGGTCCGCCGCTTCCTGGAGGTGCAACCGGTCGTCGGGTTCCAGCCATGGCGCATCGGCGGCGGACAGTCTTTCCAATGCCTGCCGCTGCGGCGCGATGAAGCGGCGATAGCCGATCGCCGTCGCGCGGATTTCCGACACGCGCCGCCGCGCCTCCGCCGGGCCATGTTCGGTCAGCGCGCTTTCGATCTCGTCCAAGCCGTCGCCCAGTTCGGCGACTTCCGGGTCGAGCGCTTCGGTGATCTGCTGCGCGAAGGCGGCGATCAGGTCGCCCGGATCGCGGATCAGACCGCGCAGCATCTGCTGCATGACGGGCTCCATCGCCGCGAGCGGCCGATAGCTGACGGAAATGACCCGCGCCTCTTCGGCCCAGAGGCGGATCGACACCAGCGGGTCACCCCCATCGTCATCCGCCGCGCCAAGCCCGCGCAGGTTCACCAGCGCGCCATGGGCCATCAGCGTGCAGCGCGGCCGGGTCTCCTGCGCCAGCAGCGCGGACAGCGCCGCTTCGGGCATATGGTCGCAGCGGGACGCGACGTGGCGGGCATCCTCCTTCCAGCCATCGGCATGGACCCAACTGAACGGCGCGTCCTGCGTCCGCGCGCAAAAATCGTCGAGCGAGATTTCCTGCGCCCGAGCGCCGTCGAAGAGGAAGACCCGGCTTATGGCGTCATCTCCATCCAGAGCGACAGGCCTGCCCCCGGATCGTCGGGCGGCGCGTCTGCCAAGATGCGCACGGCATCGGCCCGCGCCCGGTCCAGTATCGCGGCAGGCACGTCCGGCGCGTGATAGACGCGATCCGCCTCGCCCAGCAGGCGGGCGGCGCGCAGGCTGAGATCGTCGGGATCGCCCGACAGCAGCCGGATGTTTTCCAGCCTGTCGGCCCCGGTCCCGAGCCCGGCCCCTTCGGAAAGCCAGTGCGGCACGGCGTCCACGGCTTTATCGGACAGCGGATCGATCGGCCCGCGCACGGCAAGGCCGGCGTCGATCGCCCGCCGTCTTGCCGCGGCATCGGGCCAGCGCTGGCGGATCGCGGCGCGCGCATCGTGAAGCGCCGTCGCCAGCAGCCCCAGACGGGCCGGCAGCAAAGCTTCGATGCGCTGCCTGAGCGCCTTGGCGAGACCCGCCGAAGCGCCGCCCGTGCCGATGGCGATCAGCACCGGCTCCCGGTCGACAATGGCGGGCAGGGTGAAGTCGCAAAGTTCCGGCCTGTCGGTCGCGTTCACCAATATGCCCCGGGCCCGGAGCCGCTGCACGGTCGCCGCATCGCCATCCGAGACGATGGCGAGCGTGGCCTCAGCCGCCTCGCCCACGATCCGCGCGCCCGCCCGTTCGAGCAGGCGCCGCTTGGCGTCCGCCGCCTCCCCTTCGCCGGTCAGGATGACGGCCCGCCCTTGCAACCGCAGGAAGACGGGCAGGCTGTGCATCAGTCCTGCACATCCTTCGACGCTACCCAGGCCGGAATGCTGTCTCCCTCGATCAGCGCCTCGACCGGCGGACGGGCGCGGACAACGGCCCATTTGTCGCCCGACACCAGCACTTCGGGCGTCAGCGCGCGGCTGTTATAGGTGCTCGCCATGGTCGCCCCATAGGCCCCGGCGGTCATGAAGGCGACCAGATCGCCCGCCCCCACCACATCCATGTCGCGGTGCATGGCGAAGGTGTCGCCCGTCTCGCACACCGGGCCCACCACATTGGCGGCGGCGCGCTCGCCCTTCGGTTGCACGGCGCGGATGTCGTGCCAGGCGTCGTAGAGGCTGGGCCGCAGCAGGTCGTTCATCGCCGCGTCGACGATCACGAAGGGGGCCTGCGCGCCCTGCTTCACCCGCACCACCTGCGACAGCAGCACGCCCGCATTGCCGACGATCAGGCGGCCCGGCTCGAACATCAGGCGGACGTTCCAGCCCTGCGTCACCTTCGTCACCATCGCGCCATAGTCGGCGGGGCTGGGCGGCAGCGGCTGCGAGGGATCATAGGGCACGCCCAGCCCGCCGCCGAGATCGGCGGTGCGGATGTCATGGCCTTCGCCGCGCAGCCTTTCGATCAGCGCGCCGACCTTGGCGAAGGCGGCTTCCAGGGGCGCGAGATCGGTGAGCTGGCTGCCGATATGCACCGCCACGCCCTGCACGTCGAGGCCGGGGAGGTCGCGCGCCGCGGCATAGCTGGCCAGCGCCCGGTCATAGGGGATGCCGAACTTGTTTTCCGACTTGCCGGTCGAGATCTTGGCATGGGTTCCCGCGTCGACATCGGGGTTGATGCGATAGGCGACCGGCGCCCTCTTCCCCATCGACAGGGCCACTTCGGAGAGCATTTCCGCTTCGGGCTCACTTTCCAGATTGAACTGGTAGATGCCCTTTTCCAGCGCGATGCGCATTTCGTCGGCCGTCTTGCCGACGCCCGAAAAGACGATGCGGTCCGCCGGAATGCCCGCCGCCATGGCGCGCAGCAATTCGCCCACCGACACGACGTCGGCGCCGAGGCCCAGCTTCGCCAGCGTCGCCAGCACGGCGGCGTTGGGATTGGCCTTCACCGCGAAGGCGATCAGCGGATCATGGAGCTGCGACAGTCCTTCGCGGAACACGCCGACATGGCGGGTCAGGGTCGCGGTCGAATAGATGTAGACGGGCGTGCCGACCTGCGCGGCGATCTCCGCCATCGGCACCTGCTCCACCAGCATCGCGCCGTCGACATAGGTAAAATGGTCCAAGTCAGTCTATCCTAGAATCTGAGCGCCAAAATCAGCGGGGGTCGCTTTCGGGCGGCAGGTCGAACGGGTCGTCGCCGCGCACCTTCGATTGGGTCAGCAGTTCGACGTTCCGTTCCGGCCGCGCCTGGATCGTGGGCGTGGTGAGCTGCGCGGCGGTGGGCGCCGTCGCCGCCCCCACCGGCACGGCGGGCAGGCGCTGCCCCTGCACTGGTTTCAGCGGCTGGCGACCGCCGCAGGACGCCAAGGCCAGCGCAAGCGCCGCCAGCGCAACTCCCTTGGCGATCCGTGCCGTCATCACTTCTTCTGCCCTTTCGCGTCGTTCCGGGCCTCAGCGATCCGCGCACGCACCTGATCGGGCGCGGTGCCGCCATGGCTCCTGCGGCTGGCGACCGAGGCGTCGACCGTCAGCACCGCATAGATACGCTCATCGATCCGCGCATCAATGGCCTTGAGCGTTTCCAGCGGCAGATCGGCAAGCTGCACGCCCGCCGCCTCCGCCGCCGCGACCGCGCGGCCCGTGATATGATGCGCCTCGCGGAAGGGAATGTCGCCCTCCCGCACCAGCCAGTCGGCAAGGTCGGTGGCAGTCGCGAAACCGCTTTCCGCCAGGCCGCGCATCCGGTCGGTGCGGAACGTCACCGTCTCGATCATGCCGGTGATCGCCGCGATGGACAGGCCCAGCAGGTCATGCGCCTCGAACACCGGCGGCTTGTCGTCCTGCATGTCCTTCGAATAAGCGAGCGGCAGGCCCTTCATCGTGACGCAGAGCGCATTCATGCAGCCCATGATCCGCCCGGCATGGCCGCGCACCAGTTCGGCTGCGTCGGGATTGCGCTTCTGCGGCATGATCGAGCTGCCGGTCGAATAGGCGTCGGGCAATTTCACGAAGCCGAAGGGCTGGCTAGCCCAGATGATGAATTCCTCGGCCAGACGCGAGAGGTGCAGGCTGCACTGGGTCGCAGCCATCAGATAATCGAGCGCGAAGTCGCGGTCCGACACGCTGTCGAGGCTGTTGTCGGTCGGCTTGGCGAAACCGAGCGCCGCCGCCGTCGCATGCCGGTCGATGGGGAAGCCCGTCCCAGCCAGCGCCGCCGCGCCCAGCGGGCACTCGTTCAGCCGCTCCCGCGCGTCGGCGAAGCGGCTGCGGTCGCGGCGGACCATCTCATGATAGGCCATCAGGTGATGACCGAGCGTCACCGGCTGCGCGGACTGGAGATGGGTGAAGCCGGGCATCACCGCATCGGCATGCTCCTCTGCGCGGGTGAGCAGCATGGCGGACAGGCCCTGCAGGCCCGCCTCCACCTCATCGATGGCGTCGCGCACCCAGAGGCGGAAATCGGTCGCCACCTGATCGTTGCGCGAGCGCGCCGTGTGCAGCCGTCCCGCCGCCGGACCGATCAGTTCGGCCAGCCGCGACTCCGTGACCATGTGGATGTCTTCCAGGTCCAGATCGACCGGCACGCCGTCGGCTTCATATTCGGCGGCGATGCGGTTCAGCCCCTCGGTGATCGCCTGCGCGTCCTCTCCGTCGACGATGCCCTGTTTGGCGAGCATCGCGACATGGGCCTTGGACCCGGCGATGTCCTGCTTCCACAGGCGCTTGTCGAACGGGATCGACGCATTTATCTCCCGCATGACCGAAGCCGGACCGGCCGCGAAGCGTCCGCCCCACATGCTGTTGGAGCTTTTCCCCGTGCGATCATCCTTACGCTGCGTAATGACACTGCTCCTGCTGGCCGGCCTTGGCGCGTGCGATAAGCAATCCCCGCCCGCCGGGCAAGGCCAGAACGCCACCAGCGGCGAGGCGACGGGACCGGCGCAAAGCGGGAAAGGCGCGTTCAGCTACACGCTCGACAGGTCGAAGGCCGGAACCCCTGCCCCCGATTTCACCTTCCAGAATCCGGACGGCAGCGATGCCAGCCTCAAGGATTTCGCGGGCAAGCCGGTGCTGGTCAACCTCTGGGCGACCTGGTGCGCGCCCTGCGTGGCGGAAATGCCGACGCTGGATGCAGTGGCGGCGGATTATGGCAGGAAGGGGCTCGCCGTCCTCACCATCTCCCAGGACAGTCAGGGGGAGACGGTGATCAAGCCCTTCTTCGAGAAACATCCCCTGCCCCATCTGAAGGGCTGGATCGACCCGGAAAACCAGTTCGGCTTCCACTACAACACCGGCATGCTGCCGACGACCGTCATCTATGATGCGCAGGGCAAGGAAATGGTCCGGGTGGTCGGCGCGATGGATTGGGCCAGCCGGGAAGGCCGCGCGCTGATCGAAGCGGCGATGGCGAGCTGATCCCCTGCTCCCCCTCTCCACTCGTCATGTCGATAGGTTCGGCATGACGAACAGAGGCAAGGTTTCCCTGAAACGAACTTCCGTCAAAAATCCGCCATGTGCGCTGCTTGCAAAATGCGCCGCGCCACGTGCACCCTAATCAATTGCCATTCTACCTCATGGCGTCGCAATCTGGTCTGATTTTCCTCCCAGAAATAAAGAAGAAATATTTAATTTTTCTATTTTTTGTGCGATGCGGTAGAGGTTTCATCCTAAAAGTTCGTTGATCCCCCTGTCATGGATAAATGCAAAACAGGGGGCATAGATGACAAGATTATCCGCTCTTCGCCTTTCATTGGTGCTGGCCTCGTCCTGGTCGGCCTGTGCGATGGCGCAGGAGGCGCAGACCGCGCAAGCCGATGATGGCGCCGCCATCATCGTTACCGGCACCCGCGCCGTCGGCATGCAGGCGGCCGAAAGCGCCGCGCCGATCCAGGTGTTCAGCGAAGAAGCGCTGAGCCATGTTGGCCAGCCAAACCTCAACCAAGCGCTGACCCAGATGGTACCGTCGTTCACTGCTCAGACGCAGGGTACCGACATGTCGAACTTCTCACTGTCGGCTCGCCTGCGAGGCCTCAGTCCCAACCACACGCTGGTCATGGTGAATGGCAAGCGCCGTCACGGGTCAGCCATCCTTCAAGTCATAGCAGGCCCGTTCCAGGGCTCCGCGGCGCCCAGTATTGACCTGATCCCGCCAGACGCGGTCTCCCGAATTGAAGTGTTGCAGGACGGCGCCGCCGCAGTCTACGGCACCGACGCGATCGCCGGCGCCATCAACATGATCCTAAAGGACAAGACGGAAGGCGGCACGTTCAAGGTGACGGGCGGCCAATATTATAATAGCGAAGGCGAGCTTTTCTCTGCTTCCGGCAATGTCGGCTTCAAACTCGGTGAGGACGGCTATTTCAACCTGACCGGATTTCACCGCCGCCAAAGCTACACGACGACCGGCACCGGGCAGGTCACTATGTCCGACATAAATGGCAATCCGTATGTGAACAGCGCGGGCACCTACGCCGGTCGGTTCGGCTCGACCAACAATTATTACGACCCTGCCTGGGCAGACCTAGACCTCAACGGCATCAATGGCGGCCAGGCCAAATCGCAGCTCAACCTACTTTTCTATAATATGGGTTATGATTTCGGCGGCATAGAACTCTACAGCTTCGGAGACGTGTCCCGGCGCGTGGGCTATGCCAAGCAGGGCTATCGCCCACCGAACCGCATCTGCGCCAGCCCGACCGACCTGTCGACCTGCTTCGGTGATACCGGCACCTTCGGCATGGTGCCGCAGCAAAAGGTGGAACAGAAAGAATATAGCTTCACGATCGGTGTGAAAGGTGAGGCTTCGGGCTGGAACTACGACGTCAGCACAACCTACGGATCGGACCAGAACAAGATCTGGACGATCGATTCTGCGCACCGCGCACTTTGGATCGAGTCTTATCTGCGCTCTCTCCAGCCCGGGTCCACCGAAACACCCAGCACCGTAACCGACGCCTATGACGGCGGGTTCAAGCTGAGCCAGTTGACCAACACGCTGGACATCCGCAAGGAGTTCGACGTCGGCATGGCGGGGCCGCTGACCTTGGCGTTCGGCGGCGAATATCGCCGTGACACCTATGAGATCGTCGCGGGCGACTTCGCCTCCACCTACAAGGAGGGCGTTCAGTCCTTTCCAGGCTACAAGGATGTCGATGCTGGCAAGCACGACCGCAGTTCCAAGGCGGTCTATGTCAACCTGATCGCCACCCCGGTCGAAGGCTGGACGGTCGATCTTGCCGGCCGATATGAAGATTATACCGACTTCGGCGATACGAAGATCGGCAAGATCACCACGCGCTACGACTTCTCGGACGCCTTTGCGGTCCGCGGCACCGCCAGCACCGGTTTCCGTGCACCGACACTGGCCGAATCCTTCTATTCGACCGTAAACGTCGGCCCGACCAGCGCCGTCCTTCAGCTTCCGGCGGGTTCGCCCGCCGCGACGCTGCTGGGCTTCAACGCGCTGCGCCCGGAAAAGTCGACCAACTTCTCGGCCGGCATCGTGCTGCGCCCGGTGCCGAAACTGGCGATCACCATCGACGGCTATTATATCAAGATCAAGGACCGCATCTCCGCCACCGCATCGTTGCCCGCCATCCAAGGCGGCCAGCCAGTGCCGGGCGCGGAGAATATCTTGGCTGCTATCGCCTCTACCGGGCTGGTGCTCGACACCGGATTGCAAACGCTGGGCGTGGCAAGCTTCACCAACCTGATCGACACGGAAACCTATGGCGTCGATTTCGCCGCCCATTACCCGGTGGCACTCGACTTCGGCAAGCTCGACCTGTCGCTGAACGCCAACTACAACAGGACGAAGATCACCGACAACAAGAACCGCGCCTTGTTCAGCGCCCAGTCCGAAAGTTATATTGAGGACGCCTCGCCCGAATATAAGATCGTGGCAGGCCTGAATTTCTCCAGCGGCCCCTTCTCCGCCAACCTTCGCCAGACCTTCTACGGCAAGACCAGTATCCTCGTCCGTTCAGCTCTGACGGCGGCCGCAATGAACGGCCAGCCGCTGGAACGCGACGGCGTGGTCAAGGCGACGGGCATAACCGATCTGGAGTTGGGTTATGACTTCACAGATTTCGTGACATTCTCGATAGGCGCGAACAACCTGTTCGACAAGCGCCCGGAAAAGCCCAAGCTGCTGAGCGGCGTCACCGTACTCCCAGGCCAGTCACCCTATGAAAATGGCTCGACATCCTGGAATGGCTATTATGGCCATGGGCCCTATGGCTCGGCGGGCGGCTATTATTACGCCCGGCTCGACTTCAAATTCTAAAGCGTCACGAAGGAAGGGCCGGTCCGCCAAAGGACCGGCCCTTTTTGCATCGGGGAAATAGGCATATGAAGAAATGGTTCGCCCTGGTCCTGGCTGTTGGCGCCACGCCGCTGGCCGCGCAGCAGCCTCCCTTCTCCCCTGCCGTGCGGGCAGGCGATACCCTGTATCTTTCCGGCCAGATCGGCCGGGTGCCGGATGGCATGGACCCCCATAAGGAGGGCTTCGATGCCGCGGTCCGCAATTCCATGGATTCCATCGGCAAGATCCTGAAGGACAATGGCCTCGACTTCGGCCATGTCGTCAAATGCACGGTGATGCTGGACGACATGGCGGATTGGCCACGATTCAACGGCACCTATGTCAGCTATTTCCAGGGCAAGCGGCTGCCCGCCCGAAGCGCGTTCGGCGCGGACGGGCTGGCGATGGGCGCGCCGCTGGAGATCGAATGCATCGCGAGCTTCAAATAGCCGAAGGCCGTCCGGCTTTTGGGCCGCGTGGACAAGTTCGGAATGTCGGGAAATGGCCAATCCAAGACATTCCCCTCCCGCAGGCGGGAGGGGTTAGGGGTGGGCGCGAGCGCAGCGAGCTTCCAGCTCAGCCGTTGAAAATCCCCGCTGATGTCGCGCCAGCCCACCCCCTAGCCCCCTCCCGCMKGCGGGAGGGGAATGTCTTGGATTGGCCATTTCCCGACATTCCGAACTTGTCCACGCGGCCCAAAAGCCGGACGGCCTTC
>NZ_LTAB01000036.1:0-44422 GCF_001580035.1 Sphingobium sp. 22B
GGAGGCGACGCCTGCGCGGGCGAGCAATTTGGCGATGCGCTGTGGTTCGTTCTTGCCGCTGCCGCCGCCGCCAGCGGCAAGAACGAACCACAGCGCATCGCCAAATTGCTCGCCCGCGCAGGCGTCGCCTCCCGGCGGGAGATCGAGCGGATGATCGAGGAGGGGCGGATCACGCTCGACGGCGAAGCGGTTTCGACCCCCGCCACCCTCCTCACTTCGCTGCACGGCGTCGCGGTCGACGGGAATCCGGTCGCCGCACCGGCACCTGCGCGCCTGTTCCTCTTCCACAAACCGGCGGGTTTCCTGACGACCGAACGCGACCCCCGCGGCCGTCCGACCATTTATGACAAGCTGCCCGCCGACCTGCCGCGCGTCATGCCGATCGGACGGCTCGACATGACGACCGAAGGCCTGCTGCTGCTCACCACCGATGGGGAGTTCAAGCGGCAGATGGAGCTGCCCTCCACCGGCGTCCCGCGCACCTACCGCGCCCGCGCCTTCGGTGAAGTCAGTCAGAACCAGCTGGAGGACCTGTTCGACGGGCTGGAGATAGACGGCATACGCTATGGCCGGATCGAGGCCAATCTGGAACGCCGCACCGGCCGCAACCAGTGGATCGAAATGACGCTGACCGAAGGCAAGAACCGCGAAGTCCGCCGCGTGCTCGAACATCTGGGGCTTCAGGTGAACCGGTTGATCCGCACCAGCTATGGCCCCTTCCATCTGGGCGAGCTGGCATCCGGCGCGGTCGAGGAAGTGCGGCAGCACGATCTGGTCGTCTTCCGCAAGAGCCTTGGGAAACCCTGACCCCCTCCGTTCGCCCTGAGCCTGTCGAGGGGCCCTTCTTTTCTGGAACGAGCCAGCCCATGAGAATAATTGCAGGCCAATGGCGGGGTCGCCCCCTTACCGCCCCCAAGGGCGACGCAACACGCCCTACGGCGGACCGCACCCGGGAAACCCTGTTTTCCATGCTGCTGAGCCGGATCGGCTCCTTCGAGGGGCTGAGCGTTGGCGATTTCTTCGCGGGCTCGGGCGCTCTGGGGTTCGAAGCGCTCTCGCGCGGCGCGGCAAGCTGCATCTTCGTGGAACAGGACCGCGCGGCGCTGGACGCGATCCGGACCAATGGCGACAGGCTGGGCATCCGCCCCGACATCCGCCAGAGCAGCGTCCTGTCGCTGGGTCCGGCAAGCGAGCCGCTCGACCTCATCTTCATGGATCCCCCCTATCAGAGCGGCGCTGGCATGGTGGCGCTGGACAAGCTGAGCCGCCTGGGCTGGACCGGCCCCGCAAGCTGGATCAGCATCGAAACCGACCGGCGCGAGGATGTGGCGGTAAAGGGCTTTACCGTGGAGACGACCCGTGACGTGGGCAAGGCCCGACTGACGCTGCTGCGCGCAACGGAGCGCGCCGAATAGTCCAGGCGGATTGGGTGAAGTGATGGCGCGACAGACATTACCATGGGCCATCGCCACGGCTGCGCATTGCACCCAGCCTGCGACCCGGCATATCGGGAGCAGCCCCGGCGACCTTGCTGACGGTGCTCGACCGGCACAGCCTGACCGGGGGCGTGGCTGGACCGGGCTGGCGGCCATGATCGCCGCCATGCCCGGCCTAGCAAGCATCAACGCCGCTTGCGCATGGATTTGGGCGCTTCGCTCCGGTTGATGCAGCTATCCTGCACGGTCCTGCTGCACAGCGGATAATCCTTCTGCTCGGTCGGCGGCGGCGTCATATTGCCACCCACGGTCGCGGGATTGGCTGAGGTTCCGACGGGAGCGGACGGATCACGCGGAACGCCGGCAGGAGCCGGTTGCATGCCCGTGTCCGGCGGCACGGCTCCGGTCGGCTGCCCAGCATTGGGATCGGCGGCTGGGGGCGGTGTCGCGGGCGTCGCTGGAGTGGCCGGGCTGGCTGGCGTCGCTCCCGGTTCGGCGGGGGTCGCCGGCGTCGCAGGCGTCGCGCCCTGCTCGGGCGGAGGCGGCGTATCGGCGACGGGCGGCTGCGCCGAAGCCGGCATGTCCTGCGCGATCGCAATGCCGGTAACGCCGGTGCCGAAGGCCAATATGGCCGCACCTGCCAACAGGATCGATTTCATCGGGATCATCCTTTCCTTTGTTCTCGCCCCGTTCTGCCGTTTGGGCTGAACAAAGAACCGGATGCGCGATGCCTGCGTTCCGGCCCGGGCGACGAGCCGTTGCGGATGCGCCGCCAGACGATCCCGCCCGTCGGCCTCAGGCCTCGGGGTAGCGCTGGAACTTGGGCAGTTGATGCGCGCCCTCCATCCATGGCGCAGCCTCGGCAAATTGGACGTGGATGGTTGGCGGCAGGTTCGACTGGTCGTCCAGCGTTCCGGTCTGGATGTCGATCATGCCGGGGAAAACGGCGGCATTGCGGTAGAAAAGGCCCGTACCGCAGGTTCCGCAAAATTCCCGCGTCACATTGTCGGAGGACCGGTATGCCACCGGCCGACCCGTCACCGTCACCTGTTCTTCAGGGAACAGGGACCAGCCCACCATCGGCGCGCCCGCGCTTTTCCGGCAATCCGAACAATGGCACAGCGCGCTATAGGCCGGCTCGCCCTGCGCTTCGTAATGGATCGCCCCGCATTGGCACCGCCCCGAGAACATGGCCTTTACTCCTTGCATGATTCGCCTTTTGTTCTCATAGAAGGAGCAACGGTGCAAGGGCCGCCCGCCCTTGCCGCTTCCCGCCCGGCATCCTAGTTGATAGCGCATGACTCTGCCCGCTCCCTCCCCCGACGATCCCGCCTATCTCCAGGGGCTGAACGAACCCCAGCGGGAGGCCGTGCTCACGACCGAAGGACCGGTGCTGGTGCTTGCAGGCGCCGGCACGGGCAAGACGGCAGCGCTCACCGCTCGCCTCGCCCATCTGATCGCCACCCGTCGGGCCTATCCTTCGGAAATCCTCGCAGTCACCTTCACCAACAAGGCGGCGCGCGAAATGCGGGAACGCGTCGGTCGGATGATCGGCCCCGCCGTCGAAGGCATGCCCTGGCTGGGCACCTTCCACGCCATCGCCGCGAAGATGCTGCGCCGCCATGCCGAACTGGTGGGGCTGCAATCCAATTTCACCATCCTCGACACGGACGATCAGCTTCGCCTGATGAAGCAGCTCATCCAGGCGGAGGGAATCGACGAGAAGCGCTGGCCCGCACGCCAGCTCGCCGGCCTCATCGACCAGTGGAAGAACAAGGGGCTGACGCCGGAGGAAATCGGCGCCGGCGAGAGCGAGGGCTATGCCAACGGAAAGGGGCAGAAGCTCTACGCCGCCTATCAGGCGCGTCTTCGGGATGTGAATGCCTGCGATTTCGGGGACTTGCTGCTGCATGTTCTGACGATCCTGAAACGCCATCGGGACGTGCTGGAAAGCTATCAGCAGCGCTTCCGCTATATCATGGTGGACGAATATCAGGACACCAACAGCAGCCAGTATCTGTGGCTGCGCCTGCTCGCCCAGCAGCGCAAGAACATCTGCTGCGTGGGAGACGACGACCAGTCGATCTATTCATGGCGGGGGGCGGAAGTCGCCAATATCCTGCGGTTCGAAAAGGATTTTCCCGGCGCGAAGATCGTGCGGCTGGAACAGAATTATCGCTCGACCCCCCATATATTGGGCGCTGCGTCAGGAGTGATCGCGGAAAATGGCAATCGCCTGGGCAAGACGCTCTGGACCGACATCGACGTGGGCGAGAAGGTCCGCATCATCGGCGTCTGGGACGGGCCGGAGGAAGCGCGGCGCGTGGGCGACGAGATCGAATCGATCGAACGCAGCGGCCAATCGCTGGAGGGGGTCGCCATCCTCGTCCGGGCCCAGCACCAGACGCGCGAGTTCGAAGACCGCTTCATCCAGATCGGCCTGCCCTATCGCATCGTGGGCGGCTTCCGCTTCTATGAACGCGCCGAGATCCGGGACGCGCTCGCCTATCTTCGCCTGGTCAATCAGCCGGCCGATGACCTGGCGTTCGAACGGATCGTCAATGTCCCCAAGCGCGGCCTGGGCGACAAGGCCGTGGAAAAGCTGCATCGGCTTGCCCGGGCGGAAGGCGTTCCGCTTGCCCTCGCCGCCGCGCGAATCCTCGACACGGACGAGATGACGCCGCAGGCCCGCCGCAGCCTTGGCGCCTTCATCGGCGATCTCGCCCGCTGGCGCGACCGCGCGGTGCAACTCCCCCATGCCGAACTGGCCCGACAGATATTGGACGAAAGCGGCTACACCGCCATGCTCCAGGCCGAACGCACCGCCGAAAGCGCGGGAAGGCTGGAGAACCTCAACGAACTGACCCGCGCCATGGAGGAATATGAGACGCTGGGCGCGTTCCTGGAGCATGTAAGCCTCGTCATGGACAATGAGGCGCAACAGGACGAGCGCAAGGTCACGATCATGACCATCCACGCCGCCAAGGGGCTGGAGTTCGACACGGTCTTCCTCGCGGGGTGGGAAGAAGGCATCTTCCCCTCCCAGCGCGCGCTCGACGAAGGCGGCCTCAACAGCCTGGAGGAGGAACGCCGCCTCGCCTATGTCGCGATCACGCGGGCGAGGAAGTCCTGCGTCATCCTGCACGCCGCCAACCGCCGCATCTATGGTCAGTGGACCAGCTCCATCCCTTCGCGCTTCGTCGGGGAATTGCCTCCCGAACATGTGGAGGAGGAAAGCAGCATGTCCGGCGGCGCCTCGCTCTGGCGCGCCAACTGGTCGGAGCGGGCCGATCCCTTCGCCAATGTCCAGCGCGGCACCGGTCGCGGCCCCGGGTGGCAGCGCGCCCAACAGAGCGGACAGTTCACCCGCGAACCCGCAAGGATCGTGGAGGCGCGCGCATCGGCGGTCTCGCTCGGCAACAAGGGGCGGGATGACATGAGCGTCGGCTTGCGCGTCTTCCACCAGAAATTCGGCTACGGCACGGTGGCGGAGATCGAAGGCAACAAGCTGGAGATCGATTTCGAAACGGCGGGTCGGAAGCGGGTGATGGACAGCTTCGTCCAGCCTGCCTAGCCGTCAATCGAGCCTTTTCTCAAGACCGCCGTCCAATATCGTAGATACCGGATGAAATAGCGTTGGCAGGTGCCGTCTTGTATGGGAATGATAAAGATGGGTGGGTAGTGGACATTCCCCTCCCGCAGGCGGGAGGGGGTTAGGGGGGTAGGCTGGCGCGGCATCTGCGCTGTTTTGCAACGGCTAAGTCAAAAGCTCGCTACGCTCGCGCCCACCCCTAACCCCTCCCGTTTACGGGAGGGGAAGGTCTTGGATTGGTCGGTTGGCGACCTATACAATCATTTCACAAATACGGTTCGCCGATGCTTTCCGCTGATGCTGTCAATCTCGATCCGTTGACCGCTCCATGTAGTTGCGACTAGCTGGCCTTCTTCCACTAAGATTGCGACGAAACAGTCCGGCCCGCTGTTTTCCGGCAATGAGGCACGCCAGCGCTCTATTCCGGTTTCATCTACGCAAATCAGATTTTCCAAGCGGTACGCAGACTTTTCGTCCCAAGGTTCGATGATAGCTCGATCACCCGTTCCAAAAACAATTTCCTGATCGCCGCTCACGCACATTCTCCAAGTATCTGACGATTATAACAGGCATCGAAATGTCGGCTATCGGGTTTCGCCTGTGGATTGCTAAACGGCAATTTCTGGTCGATTCCAGACGCTCCTTTCACCGGCCAGCTTTCGGACTTAACCGAGCAACTGAGGATCAGCCATAGTAACCCAACGGCAACAACATACGCAAAAAGCATCCTATTTCCCCACAGGCGACCCTTTCCACCTGTCCTATCCCGCCCCGGCCAGCCTACTAGGCTCTGTCTTTGAAACGTCCGATACATCGGGGCGCGGGCGCACGCGCGCATACACTGTGAACTTCGGCGGAAAGCGGCAGAAATCAGCCGCAAAACATCAGCCTACAATCCTGATCGGATCGAGAAGCTGGCCCATGGCGAGCTACTTCAGATGATAGGGGAAAGTTGGTGGAGCCTAGCGGGATCGAACCGCTGACCTCCTGCATGCCATGCAGGCGCTCTCCCAGCTGAGCTAAGGCCCCATCGTTGCGCGGCATCATACCGCATCCCAATGGATCAGGCCATGTCCGGCATAAAGCCGTCGGCCAAATATAGAACACTCCTTGCGTGGCGTTGGAGTGTTAATCGAGGTTATTCGCATCCTCACCACACCCCTCGCTTGCGCTCGGGAGTTTTGCCGGAAGCCGTCCCCCGGACGGCTTCCGGCAAAACTGGTGGAGCCTAGCGGGATCGAACCGCTGACCTCCTGCATGCCATGCAGGCGCTCTCCCAGCTGAGCTAAGGCCCCGTTATCCAGTGTCGGCGCCGTTGGGGCGGCGCCTCGGAGGCCGCTGCCATTAGGTGGCGGCGATCTCCTTGGCAAGCACAAAATTCAATTAATTGTCGTCGTCGCCATCGTCCCCGCCGGCGTCGACGCCCAGATCGTCGTCGCCGCCCAGATCGACGTCATTGTCCGGCGAATCGCCGTCATCATCCACGTCCAGATCCAGGTCCAGATCGTCGTCCGCCGTCTCGATCTCGCCATCGGCGGTTTCGATGACCTTCTTGGGCGCTTCCTCATAGGGCAGCGGCTGCTTCGACTTCAGCACCGGTTCCGGTTCCCAGGCCGTGCCGCAGTTGATGCAGGTGACCGGGTCATCCTTGCCCAGGTCGTAGAAGCGCGTGGCGCATTTCGGGCAGGTACGCTTCGTGCCCCATTCAGCCTTGACCATGTCCGGCCTTGTCCTTCTCTTGCGAGTGCTCAAAACAGAAATTACGCGGCACGACAGGGTCGCCCGCGAAGAGACGGCGCCTTGCCATAGCGAAACCGCGCTGTCAAAAGCCGGGCGCATTTTTTCAAGTTTTGCAGACGGATTGACCCGTGACCGCTTCTTCCGACCAGCCCATGCCCATGACCTTCACCGCCGCCCCGGCCCTTTCCGGCTCGATCGCCGTGCCGGGCGACAAGAGCATTTCGCACCGCTCGCTGATGCTCTCCGCGCTGGCCGTGGGCGAGAGTCGGGTCGAAGGGCTGCTGGAGGGTGAGGACGTCCTCGCCACCGCCGCCGCCATGCGGGCGATGGGCGCGGACATCCGCAGGGATGCGGACGGCATCTGGCATATCCATGGGGTGGGCGTCGGCGGCCTGCTCCAGCCGGAAAGCGCGCTCGACATGGGCAATAGCGGCACCTCCACCCGCCTGCTGATGGGGCTGGTCGCAAGCCACGCCATCACCGCCACCTTCGTGGGCGACGCCTCCCTCAGCAAGCGCCCCATGGCCCGCGTCACCGATCCGCTGTCGCGGATGGGCACCAGCTTCACCACCAGTCCCGGAGACCGCCTGCCCCTTACCATGCGCGGCGCCTGCCCGGCCGTGCCGCTGGACTATCGCCTTCCCGTGGCATCGGCGCAGGTCAAGTCGGCCATCCTGCTCGCCGGCCTCAACACTCCCGGCATCACCCGCGTGGTCGAACCGATCCCCACCCGCGACCACAGCGAACGCATGCTCAAGGGCTTCGGCGCGGACCTCGACGTGGAGGTCGAATCCGACGGCACCCGCATCATCACGCTCAAGGGCGAAGCCGAACTCCACCCGCAATCGATCATCGTTCCCGGCGACCCCTCCTCCGCCGCTTTCCCGATGGTTGCAGCCCTGCTGGTTCCGGGATCGAACGTGACCATCGCCAATGTCGGCCTCAACGCGACGCGCGCCGGGCTGGTCGATCTGCTGCGCGAGATGGGCGGCGACATCGTCATCGAAAACCCGCGCGAGGTCGGCGGCGAGCCGGTGGGCGATCTCGTCATCACGGCCTCGACGCTGAGGGGCGTCGAGCCCGATCCGGCCCGCGCCCCGTCGATGATCGACGAATATCCCGTCGCCTTCATCGCCGCCGCCTTGGCGCAAGGGCGCAGCATCTTCCGCGGCCTGGAAGAATTGCGCGTCAAGGAATCGGATCGGATCGCCACCATGGCGGCAGGCTTGCGCGCCATCGGCGTGCAGGTCGAGGAACTGGAGGACGGCATCGTCATAGAGGGCAGCGGTGGCGCGCCCCTCCCCGGCGGCGGCCCCGTCGCGACGAAGCTGGACCACCGCATCGCCATGAGCTTCGCGGTCGCAGGCCTCGTGTCCAGCAATGGCGTCACCATCGACGACATGCGCCCCGTTGCGACCAGCTTCCCGGGTTTCACCGCTTTGCTGCAATCGCTCGGCGCACTCGCATGACGTTCGACCTTGCCAATATCCTGGGACTGATCGGCAGCGGCCTGATGGTCATTGCCTATGCCTATAGCAACATGGCGAAGGTGCTGAGCTTCACCCTCTTCAACCTGCTTAACCTGGTCGGCGCGGTGCTGCTGATCTATTCGCTGACGGTTCATTTCAACGTCGCGTCGATGGCGCTGGAAGTCATATGGGCCTTCATCGCCCTGATCGGCCTCGCCAAGGCGCTGCGGAAAGGCAAAGCATCATGATCATCGCCGTCGACGGCCCCGCCGCATCGGGCAAGGGCACCATCGCCAGGGCGCTGGGCCGGCATTACGGCCTGCCCGTGCTCGATACCGGCCTGCTCTATCGCGCCGTGGGCCTTGCCGTGCTCAAGGCCAGCGGCGACCCGGACCATGAAGCCGATGCGCTCGCCGCCTGCGACTTCGACGACGCCATGCTGAAAGATCCCGCGCTGCGCAGCGAGGCCGTGGGCTCGCTCGCCTCCCGCGTATCGATCCACCAAAGCGTCCGGCAGGCCCTCGTCAGGCGCCAGCGCGACTTCGCGACCCAACCTGGCGGCGCGATCCTGGACGGGCGCGACATCGCCACCGTCATCGCCCCCGATGCCGACGCCAAGATCTTCGTCACCGCCAGCGTCCATGTCCGCGCCCAGCGCCGCTATCAGGACGCGCTCGACCATGGCGGCCATCCCGACATGGACAGCCTGATCGCGGACATCCAGGCCCGCGACACCCGCGACATGAGCCGCGATCATGCCCCGTTGCGCATGGCCGATGGAGCGGACTTGCTCGACACCAGCAATTTGACTATAGACGCCGCCGTCCAGCAGGCCATTGCACTGGTGGACGCCCAGTTGGAACGTCGGCAACAGGCCTGACGCGATGCCGGGTGCCGGGGATTCCCAGGCGCCCTTTTCGCTTGTCCACAGGGCGTCGACTCGACATGGCCGAACGGATGTTCGCATGGGTATCCGGCCCTGCGGGCGCTTTGGCCTGAAAGACCACCGGACACAACCGGTAGGCCAGCAATGACGAGTGAAGGACTTACCTATGGCCTCTACGGCATTCCCCTCGCGCGACGATTTCGCCGCGCTTCTCAATGATTCTCTCGGTGGCGAGGATGGCGGCTTCGAAGGCCGCGTCGTCAAGGGCACCGTTACCGGCATCGAAAACGACATGGCGCTGATCGACGTCGGCCTGAAGTCGGAAGGCCGCGTGCCGCTGCGCGAATTCGCCGCGCCGGGCCAGAAGGCCGACCTGAAGGTCGGTGACGAAGTCGAAGTCTATGTCGACCGCGTCGAAAACGCCCATGGCGAAGCCATGCTGTCGCGCGACCGCGCCCGCCGCGAAGCCGCCTGGGACAAGCTGGAAGCCGAGTTCACCGAGAACGCCCGCGTCGAAGGCGTCATCTTCGGCCGCGTCAAGGGCGGCTTCACCGTCGACCTGGACGGCGCCGTTGCATTCCTGCCCGGCAGCCAGGTCGATATTCGTCCGGTTCGCGACGTCACCCCGCTGATGGACATCCCGCAGCCCTTCCAGATCCTGAAGATGGATCGCCGCCGCGGCAACATCGTCGTGTCGCGCCGCGCCATCCTGGAAGAAACCCGCGCCGAACAGCGCTCGGGCCTCATCCAGACGCTGGCCGAAGGCCAGATCATCGAGGGCGTCGTCAAGAACATCACCGACTATGGTGCGTTCGTTGACCTGGGCGGCATCGACGGCCTGCTGCACGTCACCGACCTCAGCTACAAGCGCATCAACCACCCGAACGAGATGATCAACATCGGCGACACCGTCCGCGTCCAGATCATCCGCATCAACCGCGACACCCAGCGCATCAGCCTTGGCATGAAGCAGCTGGAAAGCGATCCGTGGGAAGGCGCCGCCGCCAAATATCCGGTCGGTGCGAAGCTGTCGGGCCGCGTCACGAACATCACCGAATATGGTGCGTTCGTCGAGCTGGAGCCGGGCATCGAAGGTCTGGTCCACGTTTCGGAAATGTCCTGGACCAAAAAGAACGTCCACCCCGGCAAGATCGTTTCGACCAGCCAGGAAGTCGACGTCATCGTCCTGGAAGTCGATCCGGAAAAGCGCCGCATCTCGCTCGGCCTCAAGCAGGCCCAGAACAACCCTTGGGACAGCTTCGCCGAACGTCACCCGATCGGTTCGACCGTCGAGGGCGAAGTCAAGAATGCCACCGAGTTCGGCCTGTTCATCGGCCTGGACGGCGACGTGGACGGCATGGTCCACATGTCGGACATCGCCTGGGGCATTTCGGGCGAGGACGCGCTGGCCCTGCACCGCAAGGGCGAGACCGTCCAGGCCGTCGTTCTCGACATCGACGTCGAGAAGGAACGCATCAGCCTTGGCATGAAGCAGCTTGAGCGTGGCGGCCCGGCCGCTGGCGGCACCACCGCCGCTGCCGCTGGCCTCAACAAGAACCAGACGGTCACCGTCACGGTTCTGGAAGTCCGCGACGGCGGCCTGGAAGTCCAGGCCGGCGAAGATGGCGCCACCGGCTTCATCAAGCGCAGCGACCTTGGCCGCGACCGCGACGAACAGCGTCCGGAACGCTTCCAGATCGGCCAGAAGTTCGACGCCATGGTCACCGGTTTCGACCGCGCCAAGAAGCCGACCTTCTCTGTCAAGGCCCTTCAGATCGCTGAAGAGAAGCAGGCTGTGGCCCAATATGGTTCGTCCGACAGCGGCGCCTCGCTGGGCGACATCCTGGGCGAAGCGCTCAAGGCCAAGAGCGAGGGCTAAGCCCTCCTTCGGTATCTAACTTAAGTAATATGGCCCGCCGGAACTTAACTCCGGCGGGCTTTTTCTATTCCCAAAATGAGAATGACATACCGATATTGGCTGATTGTCACAGCCATGAGGATTCATTATAAATAAACAGGGAACCAGAAGGGGGAGTCTGGAGGACCAATGATACGCTCGGAACTGATTCAGAAATTGGCTGAGGAAAATCCAAACCTCAACCTCCAGGAAGTGGAAAGGATCGTCGATCTTTTCTTCAAGGAAATAGTCGACCGCCTCTCCAGCGGAGGGCGAGTGGAACTTCGGGGCTTCGGCGCCTTTACGACACGGGCGCGCGACGCGCGTACCGGCCGTAATCCGCGCACCGGTGAACAGGTGCCGGTGGACGCCAAGCGGGTTCCCTACTTCAAACCCGGAAAGGAAATGCGGGAACGGCTGAACGGCAAAGCTGCCCACTGATCCAACCACATCCTTGACCTGTGCGTCGTTAGCCTTCAGGGGGTAACGGCCTCAAGCGGACGTGGCGAAATCGGTAGACGCAGCGGACTTAAAATCCGCCTCCCCCTGGGAATGCGGGTTCAAGTCCCGCCGTCCGCACCACAGCCTTTCACAGCATCTTTTCCGGTTTCCAGTGCTTATCGCTGGATATCCGCTGCATTTGTGGCGATGATCGGTCATGGCCGGCGCGATCAACCCACAGAGCTTCAGCGATTCCCTCGTCATCCTGGGGGCCGCGGGGCTTGTCATCCCCGGCTTCGCGCGGCTGCGGATCAGCCCGGTCATCGGCTTCATCCTCGTCGGGCTGGCGGTGGGGCCGTCGGGATTGGGCGCTTTGGTGGGCCAATATCCCTGGCTCTATCATGTCACCATTTCCAACAGGGCGGCGATAGAGCCCTTTGCCGAACTGGGCGTCATCCTGCTGCTTTTTTCCATCGGACTCGAACTCAGTTTTCGTCGTCTCTGGACCATGCGGACACAAGTATTCGGCGTCGGCGCGGCAGAATTGATCGGCGGCGGTACGCTGATTGCACTTGGCCTCTACTTGCTGGGCCAGCCACCGGCAGGCGCTTTCGGCCTGGGCCTCGCGCTGGCGCTGTCGTCCACGGCCGTGGTGCTGCCGATGGTGGGCACGCAAAGCGCCGTCGGCCGCGCGGCCTTTTCCATGCTGCTTTTCGAGGATCTGGCCCTCGTCCCCATCATCTTCATGCTGGGCGCGCTAGCGCCCTCGGTCGCTGCCAGTCCGGACGGCCCGTGGGGCGAACTGGCCGACACGCTGATCAAGAGCGGGATCACCATCGCCATCATGCTGGTCCTTGGCCGCCTCTGCCTGCCGCATATCTTCAGCCAGGCCGCCCGCACCAAGAGCCCGGAGGTGTTCCTGGCCGCCAGCCTGCTGGTCGTCATCATATCCAGCATGGCGACCTCGATCGCCGGCCTGTCTCCGATCGTCGGCGCGCTCCTCGCCGGGCTGCTGATCGCGGAAACCGATTATCATGGCGAGGTCGAGGTCATGACCGCGCCGTTCAAGGGACTGGCGCTCGGGGTCTTCCTCATCACCGTCGGCATGGGCCTTGACGTGCGCGTCATCCTGGCCAACTGGCCTACGCTCATTTTGGCGATGGTGGGCGTGGTCCTTGCCAAGACGATCGTCACCGCGGCCCTGCTCTACCTGTCGGGCGCGAGGAAGGGCGTGGCGCTGGAAGTCGGCGTGCTGATGTCCAGCCCTTCGGAAACCACATTGATCGTATTGTCCGCTGCCGCTGCGGCCCAGTTGATCCTTCCTTCCACCGCAGCCTTCTGGCAGATCGTGACCGCTATCGGCCTTACCATCACGCCGCTGCTCGCACGGCTGGGACATGACATTGCGCGGCGGCTGGAAATGGCGCTGGGCGAAGAGGCGCCGGAAATCAACGAAGACCATGCCGAGGCGGCCGCCGTCGTAATCGGCTTCGGGCGCGTGGGGCGCATGATCTGCGACCTGCTCAACCTGCACAAGCAGCGTTTCATCGTCGTGGAATCCGACCCGGACGTCGTCGCGGAAGCTCGGCGCGGGGGGTATCCCATATTGTTCGGCGACGTGTCCCGCACCGAAATGCTCGACAAGCTTCGTCTCGGCCATGCACGGGCCCTGATCCTGACGATGGACGATCCTGTCCTGTCGGTTCGGGTGACGAAGCGTGTGCGGGGATGGGTGCCCGATCTGCCGATCATCGCGCGCGCGCGGGACACCGATCATGCGGCCCAGCTCTATCGCGCCGGCGCCAGCGATGCGGTTCCGGAGACGCTCGAAAGTTCGCTCCAACTGGCGGAGACCGCGCTGGTCGACCTGGGCGTGGCGATGGGACCGGTGATCGCCTCCATCCACCAGACGCGGGAGGATCTGCGCATGGGCATCAAGGATGCCGCGCAGCTCGAAACCGCGCCCAAGCTGCGGCGGCTGCGGGCCGATGAGGTGCCTTAGGACCGACCTTGCGGTGGGCTGAAAACCGACCAGCCGGTGCGATGGGCCAGTTCTTCGAGCGCCAACGTGCCAAGCTGGCTATTGCCATTTTCGTTCAGGCCAGGCGACCAGACGGCAATGGACGCGCGACCCGGCACGATCGCCAATATGCCGCCGCCTACCCCCGACTTGCCAGGAATGCCGACGCGGAAGGCGAAATCGCCCGAAGCGTCATAATGGCCGCAGGTCAACATCAGGGCGTTGATCCGCTTGGCCCGGCTGGACGAGACGACCCGTCCGCCCTCGGGATGCCGGCCGTCGAGCATCAGATAGCGGCCCGCAAGTGCGAGTTGACGGCAACTCATCTCGATCGCGCATTGGTGAAAATAGGTGCCAAGCACCAGATCGACCGGATGACGGATATTGCCGAAGGCGCGCATGTAATTGGCCAGCGCCATATTGCGAAAGCCGGTCGCCGTTTCCGACGCTGCGACGGTTTCATTGATGGCGATGCCGTCGTCGCCTGCCAGATAGCGGACGAAGCGCAGCATTTCTCCAATCGCGACGCGGGGTTGATGACCGCCCAGATTGACGTCCGCGACGACGACGGCGCCCGCGTTGATGAAGGGATTTCGCGGGATTCCCTGTTCCTGCTCCAGCTGAACGATGGAATTGAAGGCGTTGCCGGACGGTTCCCGCCCTACCCGCTGCCAAAGCTGATCGCCTATCTTGCCGAGCGCGAGCGTCAGGGCGAACACCTTGGAGATGGACTGGATAGAAAAGCCGGTGGCGCAGTCGCCTCCCTCGATCAACCGGCCATCGGCGGTCGCGACAGCGATGCCGAACTGGCCGGGATCGACCTTGGCCAGTTCCGGAATATAGCTGGCGACCGTGCCGCGATCTTCCCGGCTCGCAGCATGAGCGACGATGTCGGCAATGATCGCGGGCAAGTCCATGAGCAGATCGGCGTCCCACCAGGCAGGGTTGGATGAAAATGACTTGATAGAACGCCGCCGGCTCCTGCCCAACATAGCTGGGCAGGAAATTCTGAAAAGGGCTATGTGCTGCTGGCAGGACAGGCGGCACGATGAGCCATCCGCCTCAATCCCACAGCCTCAAGCCGTCGCCTTGGCCAGTGCCCGATATTTGTGGAGCAGCGGTTCGGTATAGCCGTTGGGCTGCGCCACGCCCTCGAAGATCAGGGCGCGAGCCGCCTGCCAGGCAAGGCTGTCCGGGTTGCCGCTCATCGGCCGGTAGAGCGGGTCGCCCGCATTCTGGGCATCGACCTTGGCGGCCATGCGGGTGAAGGCGGCGTCGACCTGCTCCTTCGTGCAGACGCCGTGAAGCAGCCAGTTCGCCATATGCTGCGAGGAGATGCGCAGCGTGGCGCGGTCCTCCATCAGGCCGATGTCATGGATGTCGGGAACCTTGGAGCAGCCGACGCCCTGATCGATCCAGCGGACGACATAGCCAAGGATGCCTTGCGCATTATTGTCCAGTTCCTGGGCGATTTCCTCTTCCGACCAGTTGCGGCCCGGCTGCGCGACCGGAATGGCCAGCAGCTTGTCGAGGGGTGCGATGGCCTCGGCCTTGCGTTCCGCCTGGCGGGCGAAGACGTCGATGCGGTGATAATGAGTCGCGTGCAGCGTCGCCGCCGTGGGGGACGGAACCCAGGCCGTGTTGGCGCCGCTCCTGGGATGGCCGACCTTCTGGTCCAGCATGTCGGCCATGCGATCCGGCGCGGCCCACATGCCCTTGCCGATCTGGGCGCGGCCCGACAGGCCGCAGGCGAGGCCGATCTGGACGTTGCGGTCCTCGTAAGCCGCGATCCAGTCGCTGGTCTTCATCTCGCCCTTGCGGATCATCGGGCCGGCGCGCATCGATGTGTGCATCTCGTCCCCGGTGCGGTCCAGGAAGCCGGTGTTGATGAAGACGATGCGGTTCCTCACCGCCTCGATGCAGGCGGCCAGATTGGCGGAGGTGCGGCGCTCCTCATCCATGACGCCGACCTTCAGGGTGTGGCGGTTGAGGCCCAGCAGGTCTTCGATGGCGTCGAACAGGCGGTTGGTGAAGCCGACTTCTTCGGGGCCGTGCATCTTCGGCTTGACGATATAGACGCTGCCGGTGCGGCTGTTGCCGCCTTCACGCTTCAGATCATGCAGGGCGATCAGCGTGGTGACGATGCCGTCGAGAATGCCTTCGGGCGCTTCCTGCCCGTTGGCGAGCAGGACGGCGGGCGTGGTCATCAGATGGCCGACATTGCGGACGAACAGCAGGCTGCGGCCCGGCAGGGTGAAGGTGCTGCCGTCGTGCGCGGTATAGCCGCGGTCGGGGTTGAGGGCGCGGGTCATCATGGCGCCGTTCTTCTCGAACGTGTCGGTGAGGTCGCCCTGCATCAGGCCGAGCCAGTTGGAATAGGCGGCGACCTTGTCCTCCGCGTCGACGGCGGCGACGGAGTCCTCGAGATCGCAGATGGTGGTGAGCGCGGATTCGAGGATGACGTCGGCTATGCCCGCCGGATCGTCCTTGCCGATGGGGTGCGCGCGATCGAAGACGACTTCGATGTGCAGGCCATTATGGCGGAAGAGTCGGCCCTTCTCGCTCCGTCCGAGATATTGGCCGGGATCGGCAAGCTGGATGTCGTCGCTGGCGAGCTTGGCCCAGGAGCCGTTAGCGAGCGGTATCGCTTCGTCCAGGAAAGCCTTCGCCCAGGCGATGACCTGCGCGCCGCGCTGCGCGTCATAGCCCTTGCCAGCCGCCGAGCCGGGAATCGCGTCGGTGCCGTAGAGCGCGTCATAGAGGCTGCCCCAGCGCGCATTGGCGGCGTTCAGCAGGAAACGGGCGTTGAGGATGGGAACGACCAGCTGCGGTCCGGCGAGGCGCCCTATTTCCTCATCGACATTTTCGCTGCCGATCTGAAACGGCGCAGGTTCGGGGACGAGATAGCCGATGTCGCGCAGGAATGCCTGATAGGCGGCAGCGTCAACAGGCTGGCCCGCCCTTTCCCGATGCCAGCCGTCGATCTGCGCCTGGATCGCGTCGCGCTTGGCCAGCAGCGCCGCATTTTCCGGCGCGAATTGCGCGAAGATCGCGGCGGCGCCACGCCAGAAAGCACCGGCATCGATGCCCGTGCCGGGAAGCGCGCGCTCCTCGATGAAGGTGGCGAGTTGCTGCGCGACCTTGAGGCCCGCGCGATCGGTCATGCTGGTCATGGGATGGTCTCCTTTGGGCGGGACCATAGACGGGGCGCATTATGCGCGGTAGATGATATTATTCGAATTCAGATTTTCCTCTGGTGAAACAAATGATGGACCCGGATTATGATCTTTTCGCGACGATCGTGGACGAAGGCGGCATGGCGGCGGCGGGACGAAGATTGCATGTCTCGCCCGCCATGGTGTCGAAGCGGCTGGTCCGGCTGGAGGATCGGCTGGGCACCCGGCTGATCCACCGGACGACGCGGCGGCTGGCGCTGACTCCGGCCGGCGAACGGCTGCATGAAGACCTGCGCGCGATCATGGCCGCGCTGGACGCGGCGGAGCGGCGCGTCTCCGGCGCTTCGGCGGAGGCGACAGGGACGCTACGGGTATCCGCGCCGACATCCTTCGGGCGCATGCACGTCGCACCCTATCTGGGCCGGTTTCTGGAGGCGCACCCCAAGGTCCGGATGCAGATAGATTTGTCGGACGACTATGCCGACCTGCTGGCGACCCGCGCGGACTTGGCCATCCGCATCACGGCCGATCCAGGCCAGGGCCTTGCCGCTCATCGGCTGGCGACCAACCGGCGCGTGCTATGCGCTGCCCCCGATTATCTGACGCGCTTCGGCATGCCGCAGACCGCCGCCGATCTTCGCAAGCACCGCCTGCTGGCGGCGGAGGGACAATTGCCCTGGCGCCTGCTCGGACCCAGGGGCCCGGTCCTGATCGAAGGCGACAGCCATGTCCGCACCAACAGCAGCGAAATGGTCCGGGAACTGGCGCTTTCCGGGGTGGGCGTCGCCCTGCGCTCGCTCTGGGACGTGAGCGACGCCCTGGAGCGGGGCGATATTCGGCAGATCATGCCGGATCATGAGGGATCGGCGGATGTCGGCCTCTATGCCGTTCATCTGCCACAGAATAATCCGCCACTCGCCATCACCGCCTTCATTGATTTTCTTGTCGGACTATATGCCCCCAGCCCGCCATGGGAGCGGTCGGGCATTGCCCGCGCGGAAAAGCGGCTTTAAGGGCCATTTCATGGACGAAAACACCCGGCGCGCCGCCCTAGACTATCACCGCTATCCGCAACCCGGAAAGCTGAGGATCGAACCGACCAAGCGCATGGTCAACCAGCGCGACCTGGCGCTGGCCTATTCGCCCGGCGTCGCCGCGCCCTGCGTCGACATTGCCGCAGATCCCGAAAAGGCGATGGACTATACCGCGCGGGGCAATCTGGTCGCGGTGATCTCCAACGGAACGGCAGTGCTGGGCCTGGGCTCCATCGGTGCGCTGGCCTCCAAGCCGGTGATGGAGGGCAAGGCCGTCCTCTTCAAGAAATTCGCAGACATCGACGTATTCGACATCGAAGTCGACACCACCGATCCCGAGAAATTCGTAGACGCCGTCGCCCTGTTGGAACCGACCTTCGGCGGCATCAATCTGGAGGACATCAAGGCGCCGGAATGCTTCGCCATAGAGGCGGAGTTGAAGAAGCGGATGAACATTCCGGTCTTCCACGACGACCAGCATGGCACCGCCATCGTGGTAGCGGCGGCGGTGCGCAATGCACTGGTGTTGCAGGGCAAGACGCTGGCGGATGCCAAGCTCGTCACCTCCGGCGCGGGCGCGGCGGCGCTGGCCTGCGTCGACCTGCTGGTGTCGATGGGCCTTCGACAAGAGAATGTCACGCTGACCGACAAGGACGGCGTCATCCATTCGGAACGCGAGGGCATGTTGCCGAACATGGCCCGCTATGCCCGCACCACCAACGCGCGGACCCTGCCCGACGTGCTGCCGGGGGCGAACCTGTTCCTGGGCCTTTCCGCGCCCGGCGTGCTGAAGCCCGAATGGCTGCCGCTGATGGCCCCCAATCCGCTGATCTTCGCGCTCGCCAATCCGGAGCCGGAGATCCGCCCCGAAGTGGCGCGGGAGGCGCGGCCCGACGCAATCATCGCCACTGGGCGGTCGGACTATCCCAATCAGGTCAACAACGTCCTGTGCTTCCCCTATATCTTCCGGGGCGCGCTGGATGCGCGGGCGACCGAGATCAACGAGGCGATGAAGGTCGCCGCCGCCGACGCCATCGCCAATCTCGCCCGCATGCCCGCCCATGACAGCGTCGCCCAGGCCTATGGCGGGCGCAAGCTGGTGTTCGGGCCGGACTATATCATCCCCACCCCCTTCGACCCGCGCCTGATCGCGGAGATCGCCTGCGCCGTGGCAAAGGCGGCCATGGACAGCGGCGTCGCCAAGCGGCAGCTCGACCTGGAAGCCTATAAGCGACAGCTCACGCAGCAGAATACGCGGTCGGCCCAGTTGATGCTGCCGGTGTTCGAGGCAGCGCGGGGAACGCAGCGGCGCATCGCCTATGGCGAGGGCGAGGATGAGCGCGTGCTGCGCGCCATTCAGGATGCGCTGGACGAAGGCATCGTCCGCCCGATCATCGTGGCGCGCCGGCGCATATTGAACCAGAAACTGCCCGACCTCGGCCTCAGCTTCGCGCTGGATCGCGATGTCGAGGTGGTCGATCCCGAAACGGACCATCTGCTGATGGGCGAACTGGTCGAGGCGTATCGCGCCGTCGCCGCGCGGCGCGGCGTTTCCTCGGCAGAGGTCGTGCGCCATGTCTACCGCCGGCCCAGCGTCACGGCGGCCATGCTGCTGCGCACCGGACGGGTCGATGCGGCGCTGGTGGGCGGCAACAGCGAATATTGGGGCGAGGTCGAACATGTGCTGCGCATCATCGACCGCACCCCGGGCAACAGCCGGGTCTATGCGCTTTCCGGCCTTATCCTGGACGCGGGCGCGCTGTTCATCACCGACACCCATATGGTGCCCGATCCCACGCCCGACCAGATTGCGGAAATGGCGCTGCTTGGCGCGACTGAACTCAAGCATTTCGGGCTGACGCCGCGCGTGGCGCTGCTGTCGCATTCCAATTTCGGCGCGTCCCATTCCCCCAGCGCCCGCAAGATGCGGGAGGCGCTCAAGCTGGTGAAGAAGGCCGCGCCGGAACTGATGGTCGATGGCGAGATGCATGCCGATGCAGCGCTCAGCCAGGGATTGCGGGAGCGGCTGATCCCGGATTCGCGGTTCGAGGGGCCGGCCAACCTGCTGGTCATGCCCAATCTCGACGCGGCGAACATCACGCTGACGGCGCTGTCGGCTTCCTCCAGTTCGCCTACTGTCGGGCCGATGCTGGTCGGTCTGGCGCAGCCGATCCATGTGCTGACGCCCGGCGTGACGGCGCGCGGCATCCTGAACCTTACCGCCATAGCCGCAGCGGAGGTGGAACGGGAAGGCTGAAGCCTTAACCTTTTTCTGCAATGGCTTGGGCTGCTACGGGTCGTCATCCCCGCCCCCGCGCGGATGACGACGATCTGAGGTAACGAACGGTTCATGGCGGGACGGGTTTCAACGCGGGTGAAGCTGGCGATCGGCGGCGGTGCGGCGGCGGTGATGCTGTTGCTGGGCCTGTCGTTCGGCCGCGGGCGCGATCTCCCTCCGCAGGGCAGGACAAGCGCTCAAAGGAGTGAAGCGCCGAAGCCGGCCAGGTCATCCCCACCGGTCGAGCGCACCCGCGCCCAGCCCCTCGCGGTCGATCCGCACGCCCTGATGGTCAGGCGGGTGCTCCCCATCGAAGGCCCTTTCCGCCATGGCGATTATGTCTGGGACGAAAGCGGCGCGCCGGCGACCGGAAGGGTCATCATCACGGTTGACCTCAAGGCGCAGACATTGTCGGTATTCCGCGCCGGTTATGAGATCGGATCGGCGGTCATCCTCTATGGCGCGGACGACAAGCCCAGTCCCCTTGGCGCGTTCCCGATCACGGAAAAGGACGCCGATCATTATTCGCGGACCTACAACAACGCGCCGATGCCCTACACGTTGCGCCTGACCAGCGACGGCGTGGCGATCCACGGCAGCGACGTCCAGTGGGGCAATGCCACCCATGGCTGCATCGGTGTGCCAAAGCCGTTCGCGAAAAAGCTGTTCGGCGTGACCAAGGTGGGCGACCTGGTCGTCATCACCAATGGCAGGATGCTGGACACCAGCCAGGCCCGACAGGCCATGTGAGTTGCGCAACTTATTGGCGTAATTGCAATAAAGTCATGTGATGATAACTTGATTTCAATCCGCAACTCTATCATGTGCGGACGGCATTCCTATCGCATCGCAACATGGAGCAACCGATGGCGCAGGCCAGCCGCGCGGTTCACCCCGCTCTCGTCATTCTCGCGCTCTCCATGGGCGCCTTCGCCATCGGCACGACCGAATTCGCGGCGATGAGCCTGCTGCCCTTTTTCGCGGGCGATCTGCGTATCAGCGAACCCATGGCGGGCCATGCCATCAGCGCCTATGCGCTGGGCGTGGTGGTGGGCGCACCGCTGATCGCCGTGCTGGGCGCGCGGCTGCCCCGGCGGAAGCTGCTGATCGGGCTGATGGCATGGTTCGCGATAGGCAATGCGCTCAGCGCCCTGTCGCCCGACTATACGACCATGCTGTTGTTCCGCTTCCTGAGCGGTCTGCCCCATGGCGCCTATTTCGGCGTCGCGGCGCTGGTGGCGGCGTCCCTGGTGCCGAATGACCGGCGCGCGCTGGCGGTGGCGCAGGTGATGACGGGCCTGACGGTCGCCACCGTGGTCGGCGTGCCGGTGGCGAACTGGACGGGGCAGGCGCTGGGGTGGCGCTGGGGCTTTGGCATCGTGGCGTTGCTGGCGGTGATCACGGTGACGCTGGTGGCGATCTATGCGCCGCGCGACGCCGGCGATCCGGAGGCCAGCCCGATGCGCGAACTGGGCGCGTTGCGCGAACCGCAGGTGCTGCTGACGCTGCTGACCGGCGCTATCGGCTTCGGCGGGCTGTTCGCGGTTTACACCTATGTCGCCTCGACGATGATTTCCGTGACCCATGTGTCCGAGGAGTTGGTGCCGGTGGTGCTGGCGATCTTCGGCATAGGCCTGACGATCGGCAATCTGATTGCGGCATCGGCGGCGGATCGGGCGCCGAATCGGACCGCTATCGGCGTGCTGCTGTGGAGCGCGGCGTCGCTGGCGTTGTTCCCGCTGATGGCCGGCAATATCTGGAGCCTGTCGCTGGTGATTTTCCTGATCGGCTGCGGCGGGGGCCTGGGCAGCGTGTTGCAGACCCGGCTGATGGACGTGGCGGGCGATGCGCAGACGCTGGCGGCGGCGGCGCATAACGGTGCCTTCAATGTCGCCAATGCGCTGGGACCATGGCTTGGCGGGCTCGCGATCTCGGCCGGCTACGGCCTGACATCGACCGGGTGGATCGGCGCGGGATTGGCCTTGGGGGGCTTGGCGGTCTTCCTGCTGGCCTTGAACCTGCGCCAAAGGTCCTTGCGCTTGGCGGCGGTAGCCTGCGAGTAAGTCCTCCAACACATCCCGCACTCCGCCGTTCGCCGGAGCATGACAGGGTCCGAAGCGTCTAGTCCGACTCGCATAGCAGCCCGCCACCACTGTCGCGGGCCTGGAAAGCCGATGCGGCGTCGCTCGCCACGCGGGGGAAACTGACGCCTTCGAGGGAGCCCCTTCCCTTGCAGACATTCGCGCAGTTCATGTCGACAACGCCCGGCAGCGACAGTTGATCGCCGTCATATTGGGCCACCACGATGCAATGATCGCTATGGGAGAAGCTGAGGATCAGCTTGTCGCCCGCTGGCCGCGCGGAGCCCCTGCCTGCACAGCTCTGATCCTCCCCGAAGGTCGCCTCCAGGCCGAAGCGATAGTCGCCATTTTTGGCCGGGACTACGCAAAGCGCATCGCGACCGGCTTCATGATTGCGCTGGTAGAGGCCGATGGCAGGCACCTTGGCCGCATCAGCGATCACGCCGGTTTCGATCGCTGCACGTTCGAGGCCGGAACTGGTCTGTATGCCGGTTTCGCGCGGCCCCTGTGCGGGCGCAGCCTCACGCTGGCACGCCGCGAGCAACAGCAATGCGGCAAGGCTAGTCGGCCGCATCGACAGCTGTCAGGCCTTCCGGGCCGATGCGGCGGAAGAAGCAGGAGCGCGCGCCGGTGTGACAGGTGGGACCTGCGGGTAGGGCCTTCACCCAGACAGCGTCCTGGTCGCAATCGATGCGAAGATCGCGCACCTGCAACATATGGCCGGACGTCTCGCCCTTCTTCCAGAGCGACTGGCGGCTGCGCGACCAGAAATGCGCAAGGCCGGTATCGCGGGTAAGCTGAAGCGCCTCCGCATTCATATGCGCGACCATCAGCAGTTCCCCGCTGTCCACATCGGTCACGACGGCCGTGATCAGGCCGTCCTTGTCATATTTGGGATTGAGGGTCAGTCCCCGGTCACGTGCTTCGTCCATGAAGGCGGCTATAGAGGGCGGTGGCCCTCGTGCGAAGCCCTGAATGATGAAGAGCCGTCGCGGGAAAGAAGGAGAGCAGTTTCGACTGGCTGAGCGTGAACCAGGGACGAAGGCGACCAGGCGCCCCTCGCGCAAATTCATCCAGCGAAGAAGGAAAATGGGGCGATCGACGGGATCCGAACCCGCGACCTCCGGTACCACAAACCGGCGCTCTAACCAACTGAGCTACGATCGCCACAGGGGCTGTGCCCCTTGAGAGAAAGGCCACATATGCGGCCCTTCCCGCGCCGTCAAGCGGCCTGATGCGGAAAAAGCCGCAATGCCGAAATAAAAAGAAAAGGGGTGAGAAGCGTGATGCCCCCACCCCTTTTCATGCCCTGGAAGATCAGCGCGCATGAGAGCCCCGCTCCCTGCTGCCGCGCTCAAATCCGGCAGTCTCTCTCCGATAAAAATTCCGCCAACCGCGATGCCGGCTCGAAAACGGACCGAGGCGCTCCGCCGTGGAGCGCCCCTTGAAAATCCTTAGTTGACCGAGTCCTTCAGGCCCTTGCCGGCCTTGAACTTGGGCTGGGCCGAAGCCTTGATCGTCATCGTCTCGCCCGTGCGCGGGTTGCGGCCGGTCGAGGCCTTGCGCTGCGAAACGGAGAAAGTGCCGAAACCGACCAGACGAACTTCATCCCCCTTCTTCAGGGCTCCGGTGATGGCGTCGAAAACACCCTCGACGGCCTTGCTGGCGTCGCTCTTGGAAAGGCCGCTGCTTTCAGCGACTGCGCTGATAAGATCCTGCTTGTTCATGCCTTGGGAACCCCCTTCTAGCTGTTTGGATAGTTTAGGAATCGCGGCGTAGGCGGCGCAATAAGGCCCAGCTTTCGGGCCTTGTCAAAGGGAAAGCGGCGTCGGCGGCCGGTCAAGCAAGATTTTATGGTAAAAGCTTGCTGAATAGCCGTGCGACGCCGCTTTCCTTAGTCAGCTTAGTGACGAATGGACGCTTCCCCGTCCCGCCCCTGCGCCGGGTTCGGCTGGGCGGCAAGGTCATCCTCCTCGGTCCACGCGATCGCTTCCGGCTTGCTCATCAGTGCGCGGGCCAGCACCTCATCGACATGGGACACGGGAACGATCTCCAGCCCTTCCTTGATATTGGCCGGAATCTCCGCCAGATCCTTCTCGTTTTCCGCAGGGATCAACACCGTCTTGATGCCGCCGCGCAGCGCCGCAAGCAGCTTTTCCTTGAGGCCGCCGATAGGAAGGACGCGGCCCCGCAGCGTGACTTCACCGGTCATCGCCACATCCTTGTGCACCGGAATGCCGGTCAGGGTCGACACGATGGTCGTCACCATGCCGATGCCTGCCGAGGGGCCATCCTTGGGCACCGCGCCTTCGGGAAGGTGGATGTGGATGTCCTTGCGGGTGAAGATGCTGGGCTTGATCCCGTAGCCGGGCGAGCGCGCCTTCACATAGGAGAAGGCGGCCTGGACCGACTCGTTCATGACCTCGCCCAGCTTGCCGGTGGTCTTGATCGCGCCCTTGCCGGGCACGGTCACCGCTTCGATGGTCAGCAGTTCGCCGCCCACCTCGGTCCACGCCAAGCCCGTCACCGCGCCGATCTGATGCTCTTCCTCACCCACGCCGTGGCGGAATTTACGAACGCCGGCATAGTCCGCCAGATTGTCCGGCGTGATCGTCACCTTGTCATAGGCGCCTTCGAGGATCTTGCGCAGCGCCTTGCGGGCGAGGCGCGCCACTTCGCGCTCCAGCGTGCGGACGCCGGCTTCGCGGGTGTAGTAGCGGATCAGATCGCGAACCGCCTCCTCCGTGACGTCGAGTTCGCCTTCCTTCAGGCCGTGGGCGTCGATCTGCTTGGGCAACAGATGCCGCTGGGCGATCTCGACCTTTTCATCCTCCGTATAGCCTTCGAGCCGGATGATCTCCATGCGGTCGAGCAAAGGCTGCGGCAAATTCAAAGAGTTGGCGGTGGTCACGAACATGACGTCTGAAAGGTCGACGTCGATCTCCAGATAATGATCCTGGAACTTGCTGTTCTGTTCGGGGTCCAGCACCTCCAGCAGCGCGGAGGCGGGGTCGCCGCGAAAATCCTGTCCCAGCTTGTCGATTTCGTCCAGCAGGAAGAGCGGGTTCATCGTCCCGGCCTTCTTGAGGTTGGTCACGATCTTGCCCGGCAACGAACCGATATAGGTGCGGCGGTGCCCCCGGATTTCCGCTTCGTCGCGCACGCCGCCCAGCGACTGGCGCACGAACTCCCGTCCGGTCGCCTTGGCGATCGAACGGCCGAGCGAGGTCTTGCCGACGCCCGGAGGCCCGACGAGGCACAGGATGGGGCCCTTCAGCTTGTTGGTGCGCGCCTGCACCGCGAGATATTCGATGATCCGGTCCTTGACCTTCTCCAGCGCGAAATGATCCTCATCGAGGATCGCCTGCGCCTTTTTGAGGTCGGTCTTGACCTTGCCCTTCTTGCCCCAGGGCAGGCCCAGCAGCACGTCGAGATAGTTGCGCACCACCGTGGCTTCGGCGGACATGGGCTGCATGCCCTTGAGCTTCTTCAGCTCCGCCGTCGCCTTGGCGCGGGCTTCCTTGCTCAGCTTGGCCTTGGCGATCTTCTCGGTGAGTTCAGCGAGTTCGTCGCCTTCTTCGCCATCGCCATTGCCCAGTTCGCGCTGGATCGCCTTCAACTGCTCATTGAGATAATATTCGCGCTGGGTCTTCTCCATCTGCCGCTTCACGCGGCCGCGAATCTTCTTCTCCACCTGGAGCACGCCCAATTCGCCCTCCATGAAGGCGAAGACCATTTCGAGGCGCTTGACCGGGTCGGCTTCGACCAGCAGCGACTGCTTGTCGGCGACCTTGACGTTGATGTTGGCGGCGACGGCATCGGCCAGACGCCCCGCATCCTCGATCTCGCGCAACTGCACGGGGGTTTCTGCCGGCAGCTTCTTGTTGAGCTTGGCGTAATTTTCGAACTGCTCCGCCACCGAACGCATCAGCGCGGCGGCCTCCGGCCCTTCGGCGTCGATTTCCTCGACCGCCGTCACATCCGCGACCATATGGCCGTCGGCCTGTCCGATGCCGTCCAGCCGGGCGCGCTGCTTGCCCTCCACCAGCACGCGAACGGTGCCGTCGGGCAGCTTCAGCAATTGCAGCACCACGGCGATGACGCCGGTGTCGTAGAGCGAATCCTGGCCCGGATCATCCTCCGCCGGGTCGAGCTGCGACACGAGGAAGATTTCCTTGTCGCCTTCCATCGCCGATTCGAGCGCGGCCACGCTCTTGTCGCGGCCCACGAACAGCGGCACGATCATCTGCGGGAAGACGACGATGTCGCGCAGAGGAAGCAGGGGATATTGCGTAGTCATTCACTCTCCGGGGTGACATTCCACCCAGTCATGCGGTTCATCGCCTTTATGGGGATGGTCGCCGCATGGTTCAATCATGCGTTATGGGATCGCAATGATGAATAAAGGCTGATCCCCGGCACGCTCACGATCAGAAAGGCAGTTTGAAGCCGGGCGGCAGCGGCAGGCCGGCGGTCATCTTGCCCATTTCGCCGCTGGACACTTCATCCGCCTTCTTGCGCGCATCGTTGAACGCGGCGGTAATAAGGTCCTCCAGCATCTGCTTTTCCGACACGGCGAGCAGGCTGTCGTCGATGGCGACGCCCAATATGCGCCCCTTGGCCGAGGCGCGGACCTTGACCAGTCCGCCGCCTGCGCTGCCCTCCACCTCCAGCTTGTCGAGATTTTCCTGAGCGCGTTGCAGTTCCTCCTGCACGCGGCTCGCCATGCCCAATATTTCGTTCAGATCCTTCATCGCTCTGCACTCCATTGTTCGAGCTCGTCGCCAAGCTCGGCATCGGGGAAAGCAGCCAACGCCGCCTTGACCACCGGGGTTTCCATGATTTCCGCACGGGCATCCGCCGCCTTGCGCATTTCCTGTTCCAGCAGGGTCGGCGCAGCAGGACCGTCGACGGCGCTGACGCGCCAGGCCGTGCCGGTCACCTCGCGCAGCGCCGGGTTCAGGCGGGCAAGGAAATCGGACGACAGGGAAGGCGTCGGGGCATAGTCCAGTTCCGGCGCGGCATAGCGGACAAGGCCGATGCAATCATGCATTTCCTGCGCAAGTTGCCCCTTGCCGCGCTGCCAGAAGGCTTCGATCAGCTCTTCGAAGCTGGCCGGAAGTTTCGCGGCAGGTGATCCGGAGGGTATGGCGGCAGGCGCCTGCCCCGGAGCGGCGGCCGCAGGCGCGCCTTCGCGCAGCAGGCGGGCGATCTCGCCGGGATCGGGCATGGTCGCGGCGTGCATCACGCGCAGCAGCGCCATTTCGCAGCTTTCGATCGGCAATGCCGCGCTGGCAACCTCTTCATGGCCCTTCAGCAGCAATTGCCATAGCCGGTGCAGCGGCGCGAAGCCGAGTTGCGAGGCCCAATCCGCCAGAGCCTCGCGCTCCTCCGCCGACTGGCCGGGATTGGCGATGTCGCGGCCCGCCTTCACCAGCGTCACCGCATGGACCAGTTCCAGCAGGCCACGCATCAGCGAGAGCGGCTCCACGCCAAGCGCATATTGATCGCGCACCGCGCCAAGCAGCGCGCCGGTGTCGCCTTCGAGCAGCAGGCCCAGCAGGCGGCGTGTGGCGCCCCTGTCGGAGAGGCCCAGCATGTCGCGAACCTGCATGGCGGTGACGAGCGGGGCGCCTTCGCCCATTTCCGCATGCGCTATGGCCTGGTCCAGGATGGACAGCCCGTCGCGGGCCGAACCCTCGGCCGCCTGGGCGATCAGCGCCAGCGCATCGGCTTCGGCGGCGACCGATTCCGCCTCCACCACATGGGCGAAATGGGCGGCGAGCAGTTCGGCGGGGATGCGGCGCAGGTCGAAGCGCTGGCAGCGCGACAGCACCGTCACCGGCACCTTGTTCACTTCCGTCGTGGCGAAGAGGAATTTCACATGCGCCGGCGGCTCCTCCAGCGTCTTCAGAAGCGCGTTGAAGGCGTTCTTGGACAGCATGTGAACTTCGTCGATGATATAGATCTTGTAGCGGGCCGAAACGGCGGCGTAGCGCACCGCCTCTATGATCTCCCGCACATCGTCGACGCCGGTATGGCTGGCGGCGTCCATTTCGACCACGTCGATATGGCGTCCCTCGGCAATGGCCATGCAGGGTTCGCAGACGCCGCAGGGATCGATGGTGGGACCGCCCTGCCCGTCCGGGCCGATGCAGTTCAGCGCCTTGGCGATGAGGCGCGCGGTGGAGGTTTTTCCCACGCCGCGCACGCCGGTCATCAGGAAGGCATGGGCCAGGCGTCCCCGGCGGATCGCATTGCCCAGCGTCTGGACCATCGCGTCCTGCCCGATCAGTTCCCGGAAATTGCGCGGGCGATATTTGCGCGCGAGCACGCGATAGGGCTGGGGGGAATCGGACATGCGAATCTTCTAGCCGTTCGTACGGGGCTTGGCGACCCGAAGGGCAGCCTTCATCGTTCCAACATCGAAAGAAGAAGTGGACGCCGTCAGGCCCGGTCCGAACGGATGCTGTTTGGAGGTGGGAGCCGGAACGACCCGCAGCGAAATCACTGTGGCTGCTTCCGTCAGGACCTGACCAGGTTCGCGACGACTACGTCCGCCCGACTCCCGGCGCGGCATATGGCGAAAGGTGGCGGTCATGGCAAGGGGCCAAGGAGAGGGATCGCCAGAAGAGCGCCGTATTCCCTGCAAGGTCGCGGCTTTATTCCAGCCCCGTCTTCTGCGCCTTCCCGACGAAATCCAGCGCCGCGCGGGCGGTTTCGGCTATGGCGGCTTCGGCGGCCCTGGCGTCGATGGTCGGGCGGTCGAGATAGATGGCGAGGATATATTCCTCGCCCGACGGGGCCTTTACAAGCGCCACGTCATTATAGGCGGTGCCGCAGCTTCCGGTCTTGCTGCCCGATGTCCAGCCCTTGGGCAGGCCCGCCTTGATCCGGTTGGCGCCGGTTGTGCTGGCATTGAGCCAGCCGCGCAGCTTTTCGGCGCTTTCCGGCGCGAGGTCGCGGAAGATCAGGCGGCCCATCAGGCCGGCCATGGCGGCAGGGCTGGTGGTGTCGCGCTCGTCGCCCTCGACATTCTCGTTGAGCGAGGGCTCATTGCGGTCGAGCCGCGTCACCATGTCGCCATGGGCGCGGATGAAGCGGGTCAGGCCCTCCGGCCCGCCGACCATCGGCAGCAGCAGGTTGGCGGCGCTGTTGTCGCTGACCTCCACGGCTGCCGCCGCCAGTTCCTCCATCGACATGCGGCCGCGCTTCGCATTCTTCCTGACGACCGGGGCATAGTCCAGGAGATCGGACCTGGTGAAGCTGATCTGCCCCTCCAACCCGAACTTGCCGCCTTCCGCCCCGGTCAGCACGGCTGCGGCGAGCGGGGCCTTGAAGGTCGAACACATGGCGAAGCGCTCGTCCCGGTTGAAGCCCAGCATCAAAGCGCCCTTGCTGTCGACCAGCGCGACGCCCAGCCGGCCGCCGGTCGCGCTCTCTATCTCCTTGGGATTGCGCACGGATGCCAAAGCGGATTCGCTCACCATGTAGCGGGGCGCTGGCGGCAGGAGCGAAGGTCGCGGCGCCTCCTGCTGCGCGAAAGCCGGCGCGGCGAGCAGCAGAGCCGCAAGGATCAGGCGCTTCGACAAGCCTACATTCCCTGCATATTATAGGATTCGCCCGGAATGCGGACCGTCAGGCTGTCCAGCTTTTCGTCCAGCACGATCTGGCAGGACAGGCGGCTGGTTCGGGTCGCGGCGGCGGCAAGGTCCAGCATGTCCTCCTCATCCTCGCTCGCCCGCTTCAGCTTCGGGAAGTCGGCGGCATCGACGATGACATGGCAGGTGGAGCAGGCCATCTGCCCCTCGCAGGTTCCCTCGAGCGGCTGGCCCGCTGCCTGCGCGACCTCCAGCAACACGGCGCCCGTCGGCGCTTCGACCTCCTGCTTATGCTCTCCATCGGCGCTGATGAAGACGACCCTGGTCATGATATGCGTTCCCCGCTCTCTGTTGCCGCATGATGCGAAAAACGGTCTTCCGCTCTTTCGCACGACGCTTCATGGCGCCCATATTTGGGCTGCCCTGTTCATTGCCTCCGCCGCATCCCCCAATTCGGCCAGTGTCGTGTACCGGCCGAAGCCGATCCGCACCGATGCGCGCGCCTCCGCGTCTGAAAGGCCGAGTGCGCGCAGCACATGGCTAGGCCGCCCGGACCCACTTGCGCAAGCGCTGCCGAGCGAAAAAGCGACATCGCGGCATTCCGACAACAACCGCGCGCCGTCGACTCCTGCCCTTCGGAGGTTCAGATTGCCATGATAGCGCAAATCCTCGCTGCCGTTGACCGTCCATTGGGAGAAGAGGCCATGGGCGGCGCTCCAGAGCGCTTCCACATGCAGGCGGTCGCTTTCCGCCCGTTCGCGCATCAGCCGGGCGGCGGCCCCGAAACCCGCGCACAGGGCCGGCGAAAGGGTGCCCGAACGCAGGCCGCCCTCCTGGCCGCCGCCGTGGATGATCGGCGTGAGAGTCACGTCCTCGCGCAGCCAGAGCGCCCCGATGCCTTTCGGCCCATGAATCTTGTGGGCGCTGATCGCGATCATGTCGCAGCGGAGCGCGATGGGCACGCGGCCATAGCCCTGCACGGCGTCGCAGAGGAACAGCGCGCCTGCGCTGTGCGCAAGGTCGGCCAGCTCCGCAACAGGCTGGATGACGCCGATCTCGTTATTGACCAGCATGGCCGCGACGAGCGCCGTGCCGGGACGGATCGCCCTGGCGGCTTCTTCAAGATCGACGATCCCGTCGGGACCGACTGGCAGGATCGTGACGTCCCGACCCGCCCGGCGCAGCGCGTCGACCGTGTCGAGGACGGCGGCATGCTCGGTGGCGATGGTGACGATGCCGCCCGGCGGAGCGCCCTGGATCGCCATGTTGAGCGCCTCGGTCGCGCCGGAGGTGAAGATCAGGCGGCCGCCATCGGGCAGCAGCTTCAGGATTTCCGCGCGGGCAAGATCGACCTGCGCGGTGGCGGCGCGGCCCAGCCTGTGGGCGCTGTGCGGATTGGCGAACTGGTCGCGGAGCAGGGGGACCATCGCATCGAAGGCTTCGGGCGCAAGAGGCGTCGTCGCCTGATAATCGAGATAGATCGTCACCGGGCCCGCCCCGCCATCCGGGTCCAGGCCGCGGCGAAGCGATCCAGATCCTTCTCGCTCGTATCCGGGCCGAAGCTGACCCGGACGACTTCGCCCGCCCGCGCATCGTCCCAGCCCATGGCATGGAGGACATGGCTGGTCTTGAGCGAACCCGAAGAACAGGCGCTGCCGGCCGAAACGGAAATGCCGGCGAGGTCGAACTGGATAAGCTGGGCGCGGGCGGAAAGGCCGGGCATGCGATAGCTGGCGATGGTCGGGATGCGCGGGGCATTGCGGGCGACGATCTCTCCGCCGGCCGCTTCGATGGCGGCGTCGAGCCGCGCGCGAAGGATCGCGGCTTTGGAAAGCCAGTCCGTGCGCGCGTCGAGCGCCGCCGCCATGGCGAGGATGGCGGGCAGGTTTTCGGTGCCGGGGCGATAGCCCTGCTCCTGGCCGCCGCTCGGGCGGATCAGCGCAAGATCCTTGATCAGAAGCGCGCCCGTGCCCGGAGGACCGCCGAATTTATGCGCGCTGATCGCGATCATGTCGGCATCCGGGAGGGGGAGTTTGCCTGCACTCTGGGCGCAGTCCGCGAAAAGGACGGCGCCCTTGCGGTCTATCGCATCGAGAGGCTGGATGACCCCGGTTTCGTTGTTGACATGCTGGATGGCAAGGATGGTCTCATGCCCCTCCTCCTCGCAAAGGGGGGAAGTACCAAGGAGAAGGCCATTTGCGTCCACCTGAAGCCGCTCGGCCTGGGGCGTGACGCGCAGGACCGAATCATGTTCGACGGGAGAGGTCAGGATGCGGTCAAAGCTGGCGCGGCCCAGCGCGATGGCGATGGCTTCGCTCGCGCCGGAGGTGAAGATGATCTGCCCGCCCCATCCCAGCGCCGCGCCGATGCGCCGCCGGGCATCCTCCAGCAGGGCGCGGGCGGCGCGGCCATCGCCATGGGGGCTGGACGGGTTGGACCAGTTCTCCATCGCCTCGACCATCGCTGCCCTTGCCTGGGGCAGGATCGGCGTTGTGGCGGCGTGATCCAGATAGAGACGGTCGGAAGCCACGGATTTGGGAAGACTCATTGATTGCGGAAATGGTGGCGACTTCTATATAGGCGGTCTGTCGCGCAGCGCCAGCACTGGCTGCTGCGCCCTCTCCATTCGCGGCTCGCCCGGTTTCGGGTTGGGCCGCCCAGAACCATAACAGGTGCCATGCCCGACGTTATTTTCCCCGGACCCGAAGGTCGCCTCGAAGGCCGCTTCAGCCCGCCGCCCCGCCCCCGCGCGCCCGTCGCGATGATCCTGCATCCGCACCCGCAGGGCGGCGGCACCATGAACGACCGCATCACCCAGGCGCTCTACAAGACCTTCGTGCGGCGCGGCTTCGCCACCTTGCGCTTCAACTTCCGGGGCGTCGGGCGCAGCCAGGGAACGTTCGACAACGGCATTGGCGAGCTGAGCGATGCCGCGGCGGCGCTCGACTGGGTGCAGAGCTTCCATCCGGAGGCGCAGACGACCTGGATCGCGGGCTTCTCCTTCGGCGCGTGGATCGGCATGCAGTTGCTGATGCGGCGGCCCGAAATCCGGGGCTTCATCTCGGTCGCGCCGCCAGCGAACATGTATGACTTCTCCTTCCTGGCGCCCTGCCCCTCCTCCGGCATCATCGTGCAGGGGACGGCGGACGAGGTCGTGACGGCAAGCGCCGTGCAGAAGCTGGTGGACAAGCTGCGCACGCAGAAGGGCATCACCATCCACCATGACGAAATCCGTGGCGCGAACCATTTTTTCGAGCATGAACTGGACCAGCTCATGAAATCGGTCGACAATTATCTCGACATGCGCCTGTCGCCGGATTCTCCGATCCGATAAGGCGATTGCCGCTGTTCGAGGTGGAGGGGCTGCTGCGGCGGCCCCTTTTCTTTTGGCCCATCGTACATGGTCCTCCCGCAAGGGAATGGAAGCTGCGGTTGAGGCGGCTGAGGAATTTTGCGCTTGGCCCGTCGGCATGCGGGCTTTAGCGGCAGCGCCCCATGACCGATCCGAAGAACGACGTCCGCCTGATCTGGAGCCGCTATTACAGCGCCTTTGTTCCCGCTCCCGCCGGTCCCGGCTTCCTGGACCGGCTGAAGGCGGCGAGCGGCGCCATTGGCGGCATCGCCGTTACCGGGCTGCTCTGCGGACTGATGCTGGGAAACGGGATCGCCCATCCACTGCTGGTCGCCCCCATGGGCGCATCGGCGGTGCTGCTTTTTGCCGTGCCCGCCAGTCCACTGGCCCAGCCCTGGCCGGTATTGGGCGGCAATATCATATCGGCACTGGTCGGAGTCATGGTGGTCCGGCTGATCCCCGATCCCACCATCGCCGCCGCGCTGGCGGTAGGCTGCGCGATCGGCGCCATGTCGGTGCTGCGCTGCCTCCACCCGCCCGGAGGCGCCGTCGCCCTCTCCGCCGTACTGGGCGCGACGCATGGCGCGCCGAGCTATATGTTCGCGATCGTGCCTGTCGGCGTGAACACGGCGCTGCTCGTGACCGTCGCAATCCTCTTCCACCGGCTGGCCGGGCACAGCTATCCCCATGTCGCGGCCAAGGCGGCGACCACCCATGGCACCAGCGACCCCGCGCCGATCCTGCGCACGCCGTCCGAACAGGACGTGGAGGAAGCGCTGAACGCCTATGGCGACAGGCTGGACGTAAATGCGGCCGACTTGCAGGCGGTGCTGCACGATGCGGAAATGCGGGCGGCCGAGCGGACGCATGGCAGGCTGGCGTGCGGCGAGATCATGTCGCGCGATGTCGTCACCGTGCGGGCGGGCCAGCCGGTGGCCGCGGCGCGGCAATTGCTCCACGAACGGCGGCTGCTGTCGCTTCCCGTGCTGGACGATGCCGGCCGGGTTCAGGGCGTGGTGGGCCCGCTGGATCTGGCGAGAGAGGGCGGGCGGGTGCAGGACATCGCGTCCGAGCCCTATATCGTGCATGTGGACACGCCCGTGGCGGCTCTGCTGCGGCCATTGACCAGCGGTGCCCGGCGCGAGGCGATCGTGGTCGATGACGATCGGCGGCTATGCGGACTAGTTACCCAGACCGACCTGCTGACGGCGATGGCCTTTCGCGCCTAGCGGGCGTTTTCCAGCACCGGCAGGTCCGGCCCGGGAATCGCGGAGATGGCGACATTGCCGAACATCACCAGTCCGGCGAGGATCATCAGCGTGCCCCGTTTGCGGTTGCCCTTCTTCACGATGGCGTAGGCGCCGCCGCCGATCAGCGCCATGCCTGCGAGCATCAATATGGATAAAATCGTGCCAGCCATGAAGCAGGCCATAGGTCGGCCGGTGGACTGTGGCAATATCGCGGCGCTGCCCCTATGAGGCGCGGGAACGAATCACCTTTTGCGTGAGTGGACAACCTTATCGTGAAAATCGCCATCGCTTCCGACCATGCCGCCGTCGATTTGAAGGCGGAACTTGCCGACTGGCTGCGCGGCGAAGGGCATGAGGTCGACGATCTGGGTCCAGCGACTGCCGACCGCGTGGATTATCCCGATTTCGGTTACAAGCTGGCGAAGGCGGTGGCGTCCGGCGCCGCCGAACGTGGCATTGCGCTCTGCGGATCGGGCATCGGCATTTCCATCGCCGTGAACCGCAACCCCGCCTGCCGCTGCGCTCTGGTGTCGGAGCCGTTGTCGGCCGCGCTCAGCCGCGAGCATAATGATGCCAATGTCCTCGCCATGGGGGCGCGCCTGACCGGCGTCGACATGGCCAAGGCCTGCGTCTCCGCCTTCCTTTCCACCGATTTCGGCGGTGGCCGCCATGCCGGCCGCGTTGAAAAGCTCTCCCATCCCGCGCTTTAAGGAGCCTGCCCTATGAGCACCGCTACCCTCACCCAGCCCGACCTGTCGGACATCCGCTCCGAAGGCTATTTCACGCGCAGCCTGGCCGATGCCGATCCGGCGGTGTTTGCAGGCGTCACCAGGGAATTGAAGCGCGAGCAGAACCAGATCGAGCTGATCGCTTCGGAAAATATCGTATCCAGGGCGGTGCTGGAGGCGCAGGGTTCGGTCTTCACCAACAAATATGCCGAAGGCTATCCCGGCAAGCGCTATTATCAGGGCTGCGCCCCGTCGGACGAGGTCGAGCAGCTGGCCATCGACCGCGCGAAGGAAATCTTCAACTGCGGCTTCGTCAATGTGCAGCCCCATTCGGGCGCGCAGGCGAACGGCGCGGTGATGCTGGCGCTGACCAAGCCGGGCGACACCATCATGGGCCTGTCGCTCGACGCCGGCGGTCACCTGACCCATGGCGCGAAGCCCGCGCTGTCGGGCAAATGGTATAATGCCGTGCAATATGGCGTGCGCGAGGATACGCACCTCATCGATTATGACGCGCTGGAGGCGCAGGCGATCGAAGCAAAGCCCACGCTGATCATCGCAGGCGGTTCGGCCTATCCCCGCCACCTCGACTTCGCCCGCTTCCGCGCGATCGCGGACAAGGTCGGCGCGCTGCTGATGGTGGACATGGCGCATTTTGCCGGGCTGGTGGCTGGCGGGGCGCATCCGACGCCCTTTGGCCATGCCCATGTCGTGACCACCACCACGCACAAGACCCTGCGCGGTCCGCGGGGCGGCATGATCCTGACCGATGACGAGGCCATTGCGAAGAAGATCAATTCGGCGGTGTTCCCCGGCCTTCAGGGCGGGCCGCTGATGCATGTGATCGCGGCGAAGGCGGTTGCCTTCGGCGAGGCGCTGCGTCCTGAATTCAGGACCTATGCGCAGGCGATCGTCACCAATGCAAAGGCGCTGGCTTCGAAGCTGGAGCAGCGCGGCCTTGCGGTGGTTTCCGGCGGCACCGACACGCATCTCGCCCTGATCGACCTGCGTCCCTACGGCATTTCGGGCAAGGATGCGGACGAGGCGCTGGAACGCAGCTTCATCACCTGCAACAAGAATGGCGTGCCGGGCGATCCGCTGCCGCCGACCAAGACCAGCGGTATTCGGGTTGGTTCCCCTGCGGGAACGACGCGCGGGTTCGGCGTTGCGGAGTTCGAGGCCATTGGCGACATGATCGCGGATGTTCTGGAGGGGCTGCGCGATCATGGCGAGCATGGCGACGCAGCCGTGGAAGCCGATGTGCGCGACCGCGTCTCCGCCCTCTGCGCCCGTTTCCCGATCTACGAAGGGTAAGCGCCCTTGCGTTGCCCCTTCTGCGCCCATGACGACAGCCAGGTGAAGGACAGCCGCCCGACGGAGGATGGCGCCGCCATCCGCCGCCGGCGTCAGTGCGAAGCCTGCGGCGCGCGCTTCACCACCTTCGAACGGATACAGCTCCGCGACATCTGGGTGGTGAAGAGCGAGGGGCGCAAGGAAGCCTTCGACCGGGACAAGCTGGCGCGCTCCATCGGCATCGCCTGCCGGAAGCGACCGATCGATCCCAGTCGGCTGGAGAAGCTGATCTCCGGCATCCAGCGGCAGTTGGAGACGTCAGGCGACGGCGAAGTTCCAGCGCGGGCGATTGGGGAAATGGTGATGGAGGGGCTGAAACGCCTCGACAGCGTTGCCTATATCCGCTTCGCCAGCGTGTACAAGGACTTCACCGATGCTCGGGATTTCGAGGATTTCGCCTCCACGGTGAAGGAGGTCGGGAGTGATTGAGGGCTCTCATGCCTCCCTCAACCTCCGTTCGTCCTGAGTAGCCATTGAGCCTGTCGAAATGGCGTATCGAAGGACCTTGCCATGACATTCCACGCCTATATGCTGCGCTGTTCGGACGGCAGCTATTATCTGGGGCACACGGATAATCTGGAAAGCCGCATCGCTCAGCATCAAGCTGGCGAAATTGCAGGATATACGCAAAACCGACGGCCAGTGTCTCTGGTCTGGCAACAGGATTTCGGAACTCGCGAAGAAGCACTGTCCGCTGAGCAGCAGGTCAAAGGCTGGTCGCGGAAGAAAAAGGAAGCGCTGATCGCTGGCGACTGGGACATGATCAGTCTGCTCGCGCGCAAGTCCTTCGATACGGGGCTTCGACAAGCTCAGCCCCTACTCAGGACGAACGGTAACATGGAAAAAATTACGCCCCTCACGCCCGTTATCGTGCTCGTCCGCCCGCAACTTGGCGAGAATATCGGCAAGGCGGCGCGGGCCATGCTGAATTTCGGCCTGACCGAGATGCGGCTGGTGTCGCCCCGCGACGGCTGGCCCAATCCGGATGCCGGGCCGTCTGCGGCCGGCGCCGATGTGGTGTTGGACAAGGCGGAAGTGTTCGAATCGCTGGCCGACGCCGTGGCCGATTGCGCGCATGTCTATGCGACGACCGTGCGCAAGCGCGGCGTGACCAAGCCGGTGGTGACGCCCGAAGAGGCGGCGCGGGAGGTCCACGCCGTTGCCGGGCGCTCCGCCTATGTGTTCGGGCCGGAGCGGTCGGGACTGGAGACAGAGGATGTGGCGCTGGCGCGGAAAATCCTGACGGTGCCGATCAATCCGGAATTCGGATCGCTCAATCTGGCGCAGGCGGTGATCCTGTGCGCCTATGAATGGTCGAAGCAGTCCTCCCTGGAGCAGCCGACGGTGGTCGATCTGGGCGAACCGGCGCCGCAGTCGGAACTGGAAGGAATGATCGCGCAGTTCGAGAATCTGCTGGAAGGCGCAGGCTATTTCTTCCCGCCGGACCGTGCGCCCGCAACCAGGCGGACCTTGCGGAACCTGCTGACCAAGCCGGGCTGGAACCATCTGGAGGTGCGGACTTTGCGCGGAGTGTTGTCCGCATTGGGCAATCCACGGTCGCGCTGAAGGCTGGGCGCAGCCCGTTCCTGCCAAGGCAGGCGCAGGTCACATCAAGCGTTTCGTCGATCGAACTCAGTCATCTCATACGCGATCGAGGCTTCGACCAACTGATCCCACAGCTTCGCGATCGCCTCCCCGGGCAGGCCCAGCCGTTCCGCTTCGGCGCGTGCATTTGCAATGACTTCCGCCTTGCGCGTTTCGTCACGGACCGCGCCACGCTCCGGCTTGATGCGGGCGGCGGCGCGCATATGGGCGAAACGCTGGGCGAGAAGGGCGACAAGCTGGCGGTCGAGTTCGTCCACGCCTGCGCGGACTTCAGCCATGGTCGTGTAGCTTTCGGGGTTCATGGCCCGCTCACCTAAGCCGGGAACACCGGCCTGTCGAGGGTTGACATGCCCCGCGCCCTTCGTCATAGGCGCCGCTTCGCGATTGGCTCCGCATCCCGGTGAAGCGGTAGCCCTGCCCCTGAAATATGGATCGCAGGCGATACCGGGGACAACGTTATAAGCAATTGTCTTAGGAATATATCATGTCGAAGCGTTCAAGCGCCAAGTACAAACTCGACCGCCGCATGGGCGAGAACATCTGGGGCCGCCCGAAGAGCCCGGTCAACAAGCGTGAATATGGCCCCGGCCAGCATGGCCAGCGCCGCAAGGGCAAGATGTCCGACTATGGCATTCAGCTCCGCGCCAAGCAGAAGCTGAAGGGCTATTATGGCGACGTCACCGAAAAGCAGTTCAAGAAGGCCTATATCGAAGCCGCCCGTCTGAAGGGCGACACCGGCCAGAACCTGATCGGCCTGCTGGAGCGCCGCCTTGACGCCGTCGTCTATCGCGCCAAGTTCGCTCCGACCATCTGGTCGGCCCGTCAGCTCGTGTCGCATGGCCACATCTATGTGAACGGCGTGAAGTGCAACATCGCGTCGCGTCTGGTGAAGCCGGGCGATGAGATCACGCTGGGCAAGAAGGCACAGGAAATGGCGCTCGTCCTGGAGGCTCAGGGCCTGCCCGAGCGCGACATTCCCGACTATGTCGTCGCGGACGGCGCTGCCAAGGTCACCTATGTCCGCGTGCCGACGCTGGACGAAGTGCCCTATCCGGTGAAGATGGAACCCAATCTGGTCGTCGAATTCTATTCGCGCTGATCCGGTTTCGCTTCCGGCGAGACATTCAGGAAGGCGGTCCCTCGGGGCCGCCTTTTTTGTTTGTCCGCTCGGCTTGTTTGACGCCCGGCCAACTGGCATCAACGGAGCATTCGCAGTCTTTTCAAAGGCCTTGCCATGCGCGTGCTTTTCCTGACCTCTCTCATCGCCCTTGCCAGCGGGGGCGCGGCGATTGCCGCTTCGACCGACGGCGGTCCTTCGATCGATACGATGAAGGAGGTCGTGAAGGAGATTTCCTCGGACGCCTATGAAGGACGCGCGCCCGGAACGGCGGGGGAGGAGAAGACCCTTGCCTATCTGGTGCAGCGCTTCGAGGCGCTGGGGCTGAAGCCCGGCAACAAGGGAAGCTGGTTCCAGGACGTGCCGCTGGTCGAGATCGACGCGAAGAATGTGTCGCCGCTCCGCTTCACCGGCGGCAAGACGGCGGTTTCGGCCAGTTACGGTCCTGAGATGGTGATCGCCACCTACCGCACCGGCCAGCCGCATATCGAGGTGAAGGACAGTCCGGTCGTCTTTGTCGGCTATGGCATCCACGCGCCGGAGAAGAAGTGGAACGACTATGCCGGCGTCGATGTGAAGGGCAAGACGGTCCTCATCCTGGTGAACGATCCGGATTACCAGACGCCCACGCTCCGCGGCCCGTTCAACGGGCGGGCAATGACCTATTATGGCCGCTGGACCTACAAGTTCGAGGAAGCGGCGCGGCAGGGCGCGGCGGCGGCGATCATCGTGCACGACACGGTGCCGGCCGCCTATGGCTGGAACGTCGTGCAGTCGAGCTGGACCGGCGCGCAACATGTCGCGGACAGCGCCAATGGCAATGCGGACCAGTCGGCGGCCATCGGCTGGATGCAGAAGGACAAGGCCGCGGCGCTGGTGGCGAGCGCGGGCCTCAATCTCGACGCGCTGACGGCGGCGGCGAAGAAGCGCGGGTTCAAGGCGGTCCCGCTGAAGGGCGTGAAGGCCAGCGTCTCCTTCGACAACGCCATTCGCAGGCATAGTTCGAAGAATGTCGTCGCCCTCCTTCCCGGCAGGACGCGGCCTGACGAATATGTGCTTTATGCCGCGCATTGGGACCATCTGGGCCATTGCGAGGCGGCCCCAGACGGCGACGACATCTGCAACGGCGCGATCGACAATGCCACGGGAACGGCGGCGCTGGTCGCGCTGGCGGAGGCGAATGTGAAAGCTGGGGCGACGGATCGCAGCCAGGTCTTTCTCGCGGTGACGGCGGAGGAGTCGGGCCTGCTGGGATCGGCCTATTATGGCAACCATCCCGTCTTTCCGCTCAGCCGGACCGTGGGCGGCGTCAACATGGACGCACTCAGCATGGCGGGCCCTGCGAAGAATGTCGTGGTGATCGGCAAGGGTAAGTCGCAGCTTGACGCCTATCTCGACCGCGCGCTGGCGGCGCAGAAGCGGGTCGCCAGCCTGGAGCCGACGCCGGAGAAAGGCTTTTACTACCGCTCAGACCATTTCAGCTTCGCCAAGCATGGCGTGCCGATGCTCTATTTCGAAGGGGGGCAGGATCTGGTGAAGGGCGGGCCCGCCGCGGGCGCAAAGGCGGCCAAGGACTATGAAGAGCATCGCTATCACGGCCCCAAGGATGAATATGATCCCAAATGGGACTGGAGTGGAGTGAAGGCGGACCTGAAGATCTATTATGATGTGGGGCGCGCGCTGGCGAACACGACCGACTGGCCCAATTGGATGCCGGGCGACGAGTTCCGGGCGATCCGCGACAGGAGCCGGGCGATAAAATGACGGGTTTCCGCCATTTCGGGCAAAATCCTGCGCCGAAGTTCACACCATATGCGCGCGCGTGCCTGCGCGCGCGTAGGCGTGGCGAAGCGATTGGCAGGACGTTTCAAAGAGCGGTGCGGAGATAGGCCGGGCGGCGCGGAATAGGACAGACCCGAATTGCCTTCATCAAGAAATAGGATGCTTTTGGAATCACTTGTTGCCGATTGGACACGCACCGCGTGAGGTGTCCCGTTTGATCGTCTTGGGGTGGAGGCGACCATCAATTGCCGCTCAAACGGCTTGCCCTATAGCTCAAAAGCCGACACAGTTTACCGATGATAAAAGTTTCGAGCCTGATAGACCGGTTCCCAACGGTGTCGTTGATGTGCGGTCTTCTACTATTCGCCGGGGGCGGCGTCACCGCTTACTATTCCATCTTGGCAGTAAGCGTGAGCGATGGTCCCGGCCTGATCACTGCACGCTTGATGCTCGCGGGCTGCATGATTTTTCTAGCGGGTGTATTATTTCCAGTTTGGCGCTCGACTTTGACTTTGATCCACCGCCTATAGTGCTTCGGTTGAAATTGGCCAATTCAGGACATTCCCCTTCCGTAAACGGGAGGGGTTAGGGGTGGGCGCGAGCGTAGCGAGCTTCTGACTTAGCCGTTGCAAAACAGCGCAGATGCCGCGCCAGCCCACCCCCTAACCCGAGGGGTTAGGGGTGGGCGCGAGCGTAGCGAGCTTCTGACTTAGCCGTTGCAAAACAGCGCAGATGCCGCGCCAGCCCACCCCCTAACCCCCTCCCGCTTGCGGGAGGGGGAATGTCCGCAATCCAGCCAAATCGATCAACCGTCATAATGCCTCTGGAATGCGCAACCCGATCCTGTAGAGGGCGCTGAGGACACCCCTCGATCAGGAGCCAAGCCCATGACTTTCCGTATGCCCGCCGAATGGGCGCCGCACGAGTGGACATGGATCGGCTTTCCGACCGCTGCCGAGGAGTGGCCCGGCGCGTTCGAAGATGCGCGGCGGCAGATCGCGCAGTTCGCGAGCGCGCTGCATGCCGGCGGCAAGGGCGAGGAGGTGCGGCTGGTCTGCGCCAGCGAGGGCGATGCGGACGTCGCCCGGGCGCTGGTGGCGCCGGGAGTCACCATCCTCGTGCAGAAGCTGGGCGATGTCTGGCTGCGCGATACGGCGCCGATCGCGGTGATGCGGGGCAGGGAAAGGGCGCTGGTGGATTTCGGCTTCAACGGCTGGGGCGGCAAATATCGGATGCCGGGCGACGAGGACATAGGCGCGCGGTTGGCGGCGACGACCGGACTGCCGACATCGACCCAGAACTGGGTGTTCGAAGGGGGAGCGGTCGACACCGACGGCACCGGCCTGTTCGTGACGACGGAGCAATGCCTGCTCAATCCCAATCGCAACCCCGAACTGGACCGGGGGAAGATCGAAACATTGCTGGCTGGATCGCTGGGGCTTTCCGACATGTTGTGGCTGGGCGATGGCCTGCTCAACGATCATACGGACGGGCATGTCGACAATCTGGCCCGCTTCGTGGCGCCGGGCGTTCTGGCGCTGCCGGAGGCGAGCACGGACGATGATCCCAATGCGGCCGTCTATGCCGACGCGCGGGAGCGGGCCAGGGCGTTCGGGGTCGAGGTCGCGTCCGTCCCCTCCCCCGGCCGCGTGGTCGTGAATGGAGAGGTCATTCCGGCGAGCTACATGAATTTTGCCATCGGGAATGCCGCCGTCATCGTGCCCGTCTATGGCCAGCCCAATGATCAGGCGGCTCTGGATGCGCTCAAGCCCTTCTTCCCCGGCCGGGAGATCGTCGGGCTGCGCAGCGACGCGATCCTGTCTGGCGGCGGCAGCTTCCATTGTTGCAGCCAGCAGATGCCGTCCGCCTGAATGAGCGCGATGCTGGCGTTGCGGGCGCTGATCTCCGGGATCATCATCGCCATCGTGTCGGTGGTGTCGCGGCGGTATCCGGGGCTGGGCGCGCTGATCGCGTCATTGCCGCTGATTTCGGTGCTGGGAATGATCTGGCTGTGGAATGACAGGCCGGATGCGGAGAACATGGCGCGCCACGCGGAGGCGACATTCTATTATGTCATCCCCTCCCTGCCCATGTTCCTGCTGATCCCCATATTGTTGCGCCGTGGGGTTTCCTTCGCGCCGGCGCTGATCGCGGGTTGCGCGGTCACGATCCTGCTCTATCTCGTCACCGTCGCCATTGCCGCCCGCATGGGCATTCGTCTTTAGGGTGTTATCGATGACCAAAGTTACCGTCGCCGCGCTCCAGCTCGCCTTTTCCGACGATCGGGCGGACAATATCGAAATGGTCGCCGGCCATGTGGTGAAGGCGGCGGCGCGCGGCGCGAAGATCGTCCTGCCGCCCGAGCTGTTCGAGGGCCCCTATTTCTGCAAGGTCGAGGAGGAGGAACTCTTCGCCAACGCCCTGCCCCTGGACGAGCATCCCGCCGTGCAGGAAATGCGCAAGGTGGCGAAGGCCGAGGGCGTCTATATCCCGACCAGCTTCTTCGAGCGCGACGGCCATCATCATTACAACTCGCTCGCCATGATCGACGATGAGGGCGAGATCATGGGCGTCTATCGCAAGAGCCACATTCCCGATGGGCCGGGATATGAGGAGAAATATTATTTCCGCCCCGGCAATAGCGGGTTCAAGGTGTGGAAGACGAAATATGGCACCATCGGCGTCGGCATATGCTGGGACCAATGGTATCCGGAAACGGCGCGGGTGATGGCGCTGATGGGCGCGGAGATGCTCTTCTATCCGACCGCCATCGGGTCCGAGCCCTATGACGCGGACCTCGACACCAGCCGCATGTGGCGCCGGGCGATGATCGGCCATGCCGTCAGCAACTGCATGCCCGTGATCGCCGCCAACCGCATCGGCGAGGAGGACGGCCAGAAATTCTACGGCCACAGCTTCATCACCGATGAGTGGGGCGATTTCGCCGCTGAGGCCGACGGCAAGGACAATGGCGCGCTGGTGGCGACGCTGGATTTGGATCAGGCGAGGATGCACCGGGCGGGTATGGGCTTCTTCCGCGACCGGCGGCCGGAGCTTTATGCACGGATCGCGCAGGACATCTAGAGCAGATTCCGATCCGATTGCATCGGCTCGACTGCTCTAAGTTTTTGTTTTGTCGCGTTTTCCGAGTCAGCAGATGATTCCATCTGCTTGGAAANTAGAGCAGATTCCGATCCGATTGCATCGGCTCGACTGCTCTAAGTTTTTGTTTTGTCGCGTTTTCCGAGTCAGCAGATGATTCCATCTGCTTGGAAAAACGCTCTAGGTCGTAGTGACATTTTAGGGATTCACGACGGTTTGGATTTGTGCTTCAAGGCTGGCTTTTGGAGGCTGGCGTGGAAGGCGAAGTGCTGCGGACATCGAATGGCTGGCGATCGATGCGACSGTGATCCGYGCCCAGGCCCAGGCGGCTGGGGCACGGGTAAAAAGGGGGGCGCTCAAGCCCAGGCTCTCGGRCGMTCGCGAGGCGGGTTCGGCACCAAGATSCATGCCGTAGTCGATGCCTTGGGCTTGCCGATCCGCTTCATCCTCGGCCCCGGACAGCAAAACGACATGGCGCCCGC